>CADBFX010000008.1:111046-119998 GCA_902794125.1 uncultured Elusimicrobium sp.
TGTATGAGTTTTGCCGGAGGCAAAGGCGAATACCGCGAGCCCGGCCTGCAGGAAAATTTCGTTAGAAATTTTACCGGAAGGCGAATCCCTCCCCTTCCGTATAATTAAATAGCACCCTTACGGTGCTTTTTTAATTATAAAACTATTCGTTTGTTCCCATTAAAAAATCATGCAATATACCACGATTCCCAGCAGCACACAACCGCCCAGCATTATTAAACCATTTAGAATTAGTCCCGGCACAATGGAAATACTCGGCACGTGCCACCCGGCAAGCATCCGTTTAGCAGCGTATCGTTTTTCAAAATAAACGCCCACTAGGAACAACAAATTTATAATTCCCGCCACCAAGACTCCAATAAAAAAATCTAAAATGCCCAGCATGCCGGAGTTCCTATCCTGGTATAAATACACGAGCACTCCCAGTTCCAAATAACCGGTCAGGGCACTTAGCAACGTAAATAATCGATATCCTGTTTTCATTTATCTAACGCCATTTCCTTCAATTTTACGTAATCTACTTTTCCCGTACCCATCAGCGGAATTTCTTCCACCACACGAATCGTTTTAGGAACGGCCAGTTCGCTAAGGCCCTTTTCTTTAAAAGCCGCCAGCAATGCACCACGCTCTACGGAAGGCTCGGTAGTAAAGAGCACTAACTGTTCGCCTTTTTTCTCATCGGGGATATTTATAACTGCGTGCATTTTACCGGGCCACAAGGCATTAATTTCTGTTTCCACGGCCGTTAAAGAAATCATCTCGCCCGCAATTTTTGCAAAGCGTTTAGCGCGGCCTAAAATAAACACAAATCCGTCTTCATCCACGCGTACAATGTCGCCGGTGTCATACCAACCGTCTTGCGGCGGTTCCAATACCCCGGGGTTGGTATCGCGCAAATATCCGGCCATAATGTTATTCCCTTTCACCAATAGTTTACCCCCGTTCTCTACGCCGGGGATAGGTTCCAACTGATATTCAATACCCGGTAGTAACCGTCCCACACTGCCGCGCTTAAAATACATAGGCGTATTGACGGCCATCACAGGGGCTGTTTCGGTGGCACCGTACCCTTCCATTACGCGCAAGCCGAATTGGTCGTAGTATTTACGAATTGTTTCTTCTTTTAGTTTTTCTGCCCCCACTACAGCCAACCGCACCGAGTAGAAATCGTATGGGTGTGCCATTTTGGCATAACCGTTAAAAAACGTATCCGTGCCAAAAATAATGGTAGCGTTGCTATCGTAAACCAATTCCGGCACAATACGGTAATGTAAGGGCGAAGGATAGAAAAACACCGGCACCCCGCAAAGTAACGGCAGTAACGTTCCTACCGTTAACCCAAACGAATGGAAAATGGGCATGGCATTAAACACGTGGTCTCTTAATCCAAAGTCTAACACGCTTTGTAACTGCAAACGGTTGGCTTGAATATTCTCGTGAGAAAGCACCACACCTTTGGGGGTCCCTTCACTCCCCGATGTAAAAAGTACAACGGCCGGATCTTTTGAATTCACATTTCCGCGTACTAATTTATAATAGTGATGCGGACAATAAGAGGCAATTAAACCAATTATTTTATCCCACCCTGTAATTTCTTTTTTCAAGTCTTCCAAATATACAAGTTTCAGACCGGCTTTTTTAAGGGCCGCGGCTGTTTCCAAAAGTCCCCCTTGTTCCAAAAATGCTTTAGAAGTAAACACAGTGGTAATTTTGGCGGCCTTGCAACACGCAAGCATATTTTTTACTCCGGTAGAAAAATTGAGCATACACGGCGTAATATTAAAAGCACGCATGCCGAAAAAAGCCACCACACTGGCCGTCATATTCGGCAGTAAAAAGCCCGCCATTTCGCCCGACTTTTGGTATTTGGCAATTTGTTTACCGAGCACAAAAACTGCCGTTAAAAATTGCCCAAAAGTTAAAGGGTGACGCGTGGCATCATTGATAATGCGTTTTTTGCGCTCTACAAGGCCGTACGCATCTAACAACGAATCAAATAGTGTTTCCTGCACATTGCCCGCTTCGTACTTCATATTAACCATAATGTCATACAGTCCGCGAGCAGCGGCTAAACGGCGCGCTTTGCCTTTGATACTTTCATCAATTTTCAATGTTTTCGGAGCCTGGATCGTAATCGTAATTTTACTTTGCGGCCGCGTTTTAAGTTGCGTGCCAAAACGCGAAAACAGCGAATACTGACTACCTTCCAAACAAATGGGCAAGAGTTGTGCATCACTTTTATCGGCAATCATAGCAGGCCCGGGGTAAATTTTCATAAGTCCGCCTGTCGTAGTAATGCGCCCTTCCGGGAAAATTACTACCCGCTTGCCCGATTTTACTTCTTCAATAATGGATTTAACTGCCATGGGGTTGGTGGGGTCAATGGGGAAGTATTTCACCAAGTGCAAGAACGGGCGCACCCACCATTTTCGACTAACGTACGTATCAATGGCAAAATACAAATGCCCCGGGATATATACCCACAACAACACCGCATCTAAAAAGGAGGTATGGTTGGCAATAATCAATGCGTTGCCTTGCAGATTTTTCCAATGTTCCAATCCGTTTACTTTTACGCCATACACAAAATTTAACACACGCGTCATAACCATACGGATGATGTGGTGCGGCAAAAGCCCGCAAATATAAATAGCCGCCAGTGCATTGGCAAAAGCAATCACGCCAAAAACGGCGGGAATCGTAAAGTGAATTGCCAACAGAAACGCACAAAACCCACTGCCCAGCACCATAAAAAGCGAATTAATAATGTTATTAGTGGCAATCACGCGCGAGCGTGTATCTTCGGATGCTAACGATTGCAACATAGCATTAAGCGGCACTACATATAACCCGCCACAAACAGCAAAACCAAGCAAATCTATCGTAATACGTTTGCCGGCAAACATCATTAAAAATTCTTTGTAATCTATTTCCGTAGCCGGCGATACAAAACCAGCCGTAGCGCAGGCCAAATCAGCCAAAAATACCGTCATAATAAGCGCACTGACCGGCACGTATTTGCTGGTAATTTCGCCTTTTACCAAAAACTGGCAAAGTAAAGACCCCAACCCAATCCCACATGAAAAAAGGGTTAAAAGAAAGGTGAAAAGTCCGGGCGTACCGTTTAAAACATCATGCGCCAAAGAGGGCATTTGTGCTACAAGCGCCGTACCTAACATCCAGAACCAAGAAATCCCCAACATACAAAGGAAAATATGATGGTTTTGCTTGGCAAAGGCCATGTTTTTCCACGTACTGCGTAAGAAATTTTTATCTACTTTCAGGCCCGGATTAGCCGGTTGTTGCGCCGGGATACATAAACTGGCCAATAGCCCCAGCACGGCTACCCCCAACATAACCCCGGGCAACAGTTTGTCCGTCACCGGGACGGTATGGCCAAAAATATCCAGTTGCGTTAGCGTAATAATAAGTCCGCCAAGAATCGTCCCCTGTAAAATAGAACCATACGTACCGGCCTCAATAATACCGTTCCCGGCAATCAGTTGTTCTTTACCCAAAATGTCAGGCAAAATACTGTATTTGACCGGCCCAAAAAAAGCCGATTGCGTACCCATCAGGAAAAGTATGCCTAGCAACAACGGCACATTGACCGTTAAGAAACCGACCCCTGCCAATATAACCATCATGGTTTCTAATACTTTGGTGGCTTTAATTAAAATGTCTTTACGAAACTTATCCGCCAATTCCCCGGCCAAGGCCGAGAACAGAAAAAACGGCAGCATAAATAATGCTACCGCCATTGAAACAATCACCGCTTTATCACCATCTGCTAAGGTGGTTACTTTATAAGTAATAAACGTAGCCATGGCGGTACGGAAAAAGTTGTCGTTAAACGAACCTAAATATTGGGTACAAAACAACGCCAAAAACGAACGGTTGAAAAAAGTTTTCAATAGGGATAGCATAGATTTCTCCTGGGATAATACAGTCAAACTCCTTCTAAAAATGATAGCATATAATTATGTAAGAGACGGCTTTTATAACACAACCCTCCGAAACAATGCAATAATTTATCCTGTTTGCGTGTTATATTATAGTAAGCGGTTATTGAAAAAGGAGGCATCCTATGAAAAAAAGTATTTTTCTAATTTTAGGTATTTGCGGACTAACAGCATGTGCCGGTTTTCAAACCCAACGACCACAACAAATTGATTGGAGCGGCCAAAATTTTGACCATTTCGTCGTTACATACGGCATACCAACCTCCCAACACACGTTGCAAAACGGAAATATTGCTTATTCGTTTGTAAAACAATGCCCTTATACAAACGGGCAGGATGAAATAGTCGTGGTTGTCAACCAAGAAAATATCATTAACGGGGTATCCCGCGTGGGTTCGTGTCCGTCCGCCACACAAGAGAAACAACACAACGAATATGTGGACCCGCAAACTAATTTTCTTAAAGAACAAGCCGCAAAGCAAGAAAAGGAAAACCAAGAACGACGCAAACAAATGCTCAAACGGATTAATTCGCTAAAAAGCGAACTATTTAATTTGGACTATGACTCCAGTTACGAATTAGCCGTAAGCGGGACGGAACATAAGTTAAAACTAAAACAAGATAGTTATCTTCAGTGGGAGGCTACTTATAAGAAGCACAAAGAGGAATTATCCCAATTCAAAATCCAAGTAGGAAAATATGGTGGTGAAAGTGAACGAATTTTATCAAACACGCTGGAAAAAGAGAAAGAACGCCTTGATGCGCAGTATTTGGATATCCAAAATGTAAAAAAAGAACTGGAACAAGCACAAACAAACTTAAAAGACTGGGAAAACCGCCGGGCCAGCTTGCGCAAAGAAATTGCGATATTGGAATCCCAGCTTCCACCCGAACAGAAGGACGGGTATGAAATCTTATTGGAGAAATTATTTTAACATATGCCGAAATTAATTTTACCCGTTGGCTATCATAGCTCCACCGATTTGCGTCAAACGCAAAAGGCCATTAAGTTTATTAAAGACACTTTTCAAACAAAACTGGCCGCCGCGCTGAATTTGCAGCGCGTATCCGCCCCTCTTTTTGTAGAAAAAAATAGCGGCTTAAACGACGATTTAAACGGAGTGGAACGTCCCGTCGGGTTTGATATCAAACAAACCGGAGTGGAAGCTGTCATTGTCCATTCGCTGGCCAAATGGAAACGCATGGCGCTGGCTTTGTATCAATTTGAACCCGGCACCGGCCTTTACACAGACATGAACGCCATCCGCCGCGACGAAGAAACCGATAACCTGCACTCTATTTATGTGGACCAGTGGGACTGGGAAAAAATCATCCGCCCGGAAGATAGAAATTTAGATTTTCTAAAACAAACCGTTCTGAAAATCGCTGGCGTGTTGGCAGAAACCTGTGATGAACTGAAGAAAAATTATCCGCAAATAACTACGCAAATCACAAAAGACGTTCATTTTATTTCTTCGCTGGAACTGGAAGAAAAATACCCGGCTTTGTCACCCAAAGAACGCGAACGAGCCATTACCAAAGAATACGGAACTGTTTTTGTCAGCCAAATTGGCGGCCCTTTAAAAAATGGTCTGCCGCACGATGGCCGCGCGCCGGACTACGACGATTGGGCGTTAAATGGCGACTTACTCGTCTACAACACCGTTTTGGAAGATGCGTTTGAAATTTCTTCTATGGGCATTCGCGTGGATGCAGACAGCTTGGCCCGTCAGCTGGAAGCGGCCCACTGCACCGAACGCACCAAATATCCCTATCATAAAATGATTTTGGAAAACAAACTCCCCCTTACTATTGGCGGAGGGATTGGTCAAAGCCGCTTGTGCATGCTAATGCTGAATTAATCTTCTCTAATCTACAACAAATTCTGTAACGACGACCTGGGGAAAAATGCCCAGGGCGTTGTAGGCCTTTTGACCCTTGTGACAGCCGGCAATCCCCTCTACAATAGAAAGAGAGGGTTTCCCTTATTATGAAAAAACTGATTTCGCTGATACTGAGTTTTTCGCTATTATTTACAAGTATTACCCCTCTACAAGCGGGCATTCCGCCTACAGGAATTAAATCTATCGTTTCCTCAAGCCGTCTATGGGCGCGTACCATTCAGCCTTACGTTGTCACCCGTTTTACCACATTGCCTGTCCAGCTTTCGACTTTAACCGCCGCACAAACTCTCCGTTTTACAAGAGTCCAAGCCGCTACCGCCTTACAACAAATTACTAATACGCAACTTCCTCCCAAGACCAAACAGCAGCTATATTTGGATGTAATTCCGGCGTTAGTTGTCTCTTCGCACACCCCCATTACTGTTACGCAACACAAAAATACGCTTTCGTTTTACCGCAGTTTGGCCAAAGAAAATCAAAACAAATCCCTGTTCCCACTATGCCCCGAGACATTAGATATGTGGGGTCAAAACATGGCCTTAATTTCCAACCTGGGTTTTATGGGCACGCCGGACGATGTAACCACTATTTTGGCTTTGGGTGAAAAATCTCCCATTTTACTAGACGTATTTACTGACATCACCGTAGTGCGAGCCTTACTAAATTTAGGTAGTTTGGATGGAGTGGCCAAATTCGCCCAGTTACGCGCTGAACAACACCGTTTAAATACAGCCATTTGGCAAGACATACAACAATTTATTAACGAAAGCCAATTGGAAATAACTTTGCCGGAAATTAATCCCGAAAACCTTATTCCAACCCAACAAGCCGCCCAACGAGCGGCGGCAGCTCTACCGGCATTAAATAAATGGAACTCGTTAAATCATTTGCAGCAAAATTCATCGCCTGAAAACACGTTGGACTGGTTAGCTTTAAAATTACATCAAGGTACTCTAACGCGAGACCCGGAACCTTCCGCCTTGGCCGCCGCGCAAAAAGAGCCTGCCGAAATACCGGCAGAGACTTCTTTACCGGAAACAACTCTGTCATCTTCTCTTAGCGAGTTGCAAGTCGGCACGCAATCTTTACCTTCCTTGGAAGTAGCTCCTTTAAACCCGTTTGAATCGGAAAAATCTATAAATTCGTTAGACGCTCTCCCCGCAGAAGATACCCCGGTTTTAGAAAGTGCGCCCCAAAAACAGTCTGTTTTTACCAATTCGCTGGCCAGTTTTGGTAATATCCTTAAAAAAGGCCTTTCCCGTGCAGGCAATTCTATTAGTTCGTTTGTAGGTACAGCAGCCCCGATACTTCCTTTAGCGGCCAGCGGTGCAGTAACGGCTCTTGTCCCGGAGGAAAACCCAGTTTTGACGTTTATGATAACTACGGCTTTGCTCACACCGCCCCTGGCCGCTTTTAATTACCTTTTTTCAAAAAAGGCACTCCATAAAGTAAGAACCTCTGTTAAAGTGACTACCGGGTTATCTGCTGTAGCCACTGCGCTAAATGTTTATTTTTTGGGAGACATAGCCCCCGCTCAAGCCGACACTCTTCAGTTCAGTTTGTTTGTTTCGTTTTTAGCGGGCCAACTGATTTTAAACCCTGTGTTAGCGGAACAAATCCACAATACCAGTTGGCTACGACGACTCTTTATGGATGAAGAGGAAAAAACCTCTCCCGGCTTTTTATCACGAACGTGGGCCAAAACTCAACATTTTCTTTTTAAAGCGGTTCATCCGCATTGGCACGCATATTTGAAGAACTTATTTTTAAATAATCCGCAAGCAGTATCAAAACAATTAGCCGCCCGGAAAGAGCGCAGCATTACGAACATGACGCGCCTTCATCACGATCTTCCATTCACCGTTAATTCTGTTTTCTGGAGCCACCCTTCTGCCTTTACTTCATTACAAGAAATTCCGTTGAAGTGGTTACCAAGTTTTTACCCAACCATGGAAAACATCCTCACCACTGCACAGCAATTCACAGATTATTTTACAATTCAAAACAACCGTCAGGCAGCTTTGGAAACACAAACGAATTATAATTATGCCGTTACATTAAATGCTTCCATAGAAAGGCTAAAACAACACCAGCACGACACTCGGCACCCCGGTAAAAGTGATGCCCGGTGGCTAGCGGAGCAAATTCCGCAAGATACCCAGTATTTATTATTGGGAGAACGGCATGAATTTGCACCTATCCAACAAACAATAACCCAATTAATTGAGCAACTGCCCAAGCGTTTTCCCGGTCGAAAAATTATTTTGGTAACAGAATTTTTACCACAAAGAGTTCTTTATGACCTTGATCTAATGAGCATGATTCATTCCGTCACCAGCGAACATAGGTACATGGATATCTGGACAACAGGTCTTCTGAATAGCATTGCTACTGTCGGGTTAGAGCCGGATTTTGCCGCAAGTGCCCCCATGCAAGCGAATTTACCCGGTGGAATAAGAAAAGAAGTTCTTCTTGCGACTACCTCTGAAGGCATGCGCTTACGCAACCAAATCTGGAAAGCAGACATTGAAGAATACAGAAAGGAATTCCCGGATGCCTTATTTGTTATACACTCGGGCTTTGGGCACATTGATTACACGCTTCCACATTCGTTGGGCCGCGCCTTTCAAAATGACAAAACCTTCGTTATCTCATTTCAACCCGGTATCGAAAAGAAACCTTCTATCTTTAAACCCATCAGCACGTTTGACATTATTACCAACGGCGAATTTCCGCAACGCATTCTCCAGTTTGATAAAGAGGATGCCCCCATTACCGGCTTTGATATCCAGTTCAAAGTGTCTAAGTCGCAATCTAAACCTTCGCGAGATAATGATGTAGACTCTATATTCGAGGTATTATTAGAGATTTTTTCGCACTGATCCACCTTTTTTACAATGAAGATAGACCTATCACTTCTAACAATTGCAATACATAAAAAACCCCCGGACATTTTGTCCGGGGGTTTTTACATAAATTTGTTTTAGCGGGCCAACGCTTGCTCAATGGCTCGTGCCAACTGATCCGCGCACGAAGTACCTCTCCCGCCGCAATCGTTTCCTTTTAAGGTGCGGGCTACTTCTGCG
>CADBFX010000009.1:0-6727 GCA_902794125.1 uncultured Elusimicrobium sp.
AGAAGCCGAAAACGTATTCCAAGATTGCATGGCTAAATACTTCTTACCGCCCGAAGCCAAAAAGGTCAACCCGATTATTCCGTTCTCGCCGTTGCCCGGCGGCGCGTTAACCGCTAACACACAAATGATGCGCGATAACGGCACTTTTGATAAATTCCCCGAAGTAGTAGAAGCCATGGGCGAATGTGTAAAGCTCGGCGGGTTCGGCACGTCCGTTACCCCGGTTTCCCAATTCTATTTCCAACAAGCCTATTCCAACGTAATGTTTGGCCGCTGGAAAAAAATTACCCCCGGATACGGTAAAATGGTTCTCGGTTATTTCGGTAAAACTCCGATTGAGCCCGCGCCGGAAGTTGTCAAAGCCGCCAGCGAACAGCTGGGCTTAGAACCGACGAAAAAAACCGTTTTGGAAATCAACAACGCAGACCCCAAAAAAGGCCTTAAAGTGGCTGAAGCCAAACTCAAAGAAGCGGGCTTGCCCGTCAATGAAGAAAATGCTTTCATCGTGGCCACCTGCGCTGATAAAGGTATCTTGTATTTGAAAGGCGAAGCCAAAGTAAACGGTATCCGCTGGGCAGCCGACGTTAAACCTGCGGCCGCCAAAGCCGAAGGCCCCGTCAGCGTAACCGTAGAAGGCAAAACCTTCACCGTTTCCTTTGAAAACGATTCTACCGCCGTAGTAGACGGCAAACGCTACACCGTAGGTACCGGTGCGGCTCCTGCCGCGGCCGCCAAACCGGCAGCCGGCGGTACGGGTGCAACCGTAAACGCCCCGGTTCCGGGTGCGGTATTACGCTTTTCCGCTAAAGAAGGCGACACGGTAACCGAAGGCCAAGAAATCTTGGTTATGGAAGCCATGAAAATGGAAACCCCGGTGTCTGCTCCGGCGGCCGGAACGGTGCACTTCCTCGTTAAACAAGGCGACCAAATTCAAACCGGGCACGCCTTGGCGGAAATTAAATAAGGGGACGCTATATGGACTTTGCACAAGCATTTACGCAAATCTGGCAAACCACCGGGATTTATTCCATGGTATGGCAACAAGGGGTTATGATTGCCGTTTGTCTGTTCCTCTTGTGGTTGGGCATTAAAAAACAATTTGAACCGCTACTCTTAATTCCGATTGCCTTTGGCGGACTGTTGGCCAATATTCCCATGCCGCCCGGTGAAGCCATTGCCGGCCCGAACGGCTTTTTGGGCATCATATTTAATTTTGGGATTAACTCCGGCTTGTTCCCGTTGTTTATCTTTATGGCAGTGGGTGCCATGACGGACTTCGGGATTTGGTATTTTCGCTACGCTTATTGGCGCGATTGGGCTGTCCTACATCTACATTGGCGACAAGCAACTCTTTGCCTTTGGACTTAAAGAAGCGGCCTCCATTGGTATTATCGGTGGAGCAGATGGCCCGACGTCTATTTATTTAACGTCGCGCCTGGCACCGCAACTCTTGGGTTCTATTGCCGTGGCGGCCTATTCGTATATGGCACTCGTACCGGTGATCCAACCGCCGATTATGAAACTCCTAACCACGGACGCCGAACGCAAAATCCGCATGACGCAACTGCGCACCGTATCCAAACGGGAAAAAATTTTGTTCCCGCTTGTGATTTTGCTCTTGTGCGCGTTATTGTTGCCTTCTGCGGCGCCCTTAATCGGCGCGCTGACGTTTGGTAACTTAGTAAAAGAATCCGGCGTGGCCGAACGCTTAAGCAAAACGTTGCAAAACGAATTTTGCAACATTGTTACCATTTTGCTCGGCTTGTCCGTAGGTTCTAAACTTCAGTACGACCATTTCTTGGTAACCGAAACCTTAGGTATTTTGGTGTTAGGTATTATTGCCTTCTCCGTAGCTACGGCTTCGGGCGTACTGCTGGCTAAACTGATGAACTGCTTTAGCAAAACGAAAATCAACCCGCTTATCGGTTCCGCCGGTGTGTCTGCCGTACCGATGGCGGCACGTGTTTCCAACAAAGTCGGTTTGGAATATGATAAACAGAATTACCTATTAATGCATGCCATGGGCCCCAATGTGGCGGGTGTAATTTTTACGAGCGGGTTTTTTTATCAAAATCTAATTTCACTTTACCCCTTTTTGAGGGCACACGTTGACTAATGTGCATTTTTCACATTGCGGCTTGCGAGCCGGGCAAATACTGCGGCCATGCAAAATTAAGGCAATTGCAATCCAGCCCCAATACTCATAAGGAATAATTTTTGTTAAATCTTTTTCAATTTTAACGGGATCTGTTTGCTTGGTAAGCCCCAAGCGAAAGGATAAACGTTTAACGTGCGTATCCACTACAATCCCGGCCGGTTTTTTGAAATAATCTCCCAACATTACGTTAGCGGTTTTGCGTGCCACGCCGCGCAAAGAAAGCAAATCCTCCATTGTTTGCGGCACTTCGCCACCGTACACTTCGCAAATACGTTTAGACATTTCTATCAGCGAAAGTGCTTTACTATGGAAAAACCCTGCTGAGTGAATAATTTTTTCAACGTCTTTGATGTTGGCTTTGGCCAAATCGTACACGGTGGGATATTTTTTAAAAAGGTGTGGCGTAATAGTATTTACACGTGCATCGGTACACTGAGCCGACAGAATAACGGCACACAATAATTGCCAGGCATTTTGATGATGAAGCGGGATAATGTGCTTAGGGTATAATTTTTTTAATTCTTGAAGAAGTAAAGTTACGTCTTTTTTAGCGGCCATGCGCATTTCTCCACTTAAGCCACACGTAACATCCGGCCAGACACAGCAGATTGACTAGAATAATCGCGGCTCCGCTCGGGATATCAATTAAGAAAGATACAAACACCCCCAGCCACACGCTTGCCACACTAAAAATCACCGCCCGCCACAACACTTGCTTAAACGTGTGCGATACCAGTAACGCGCTTACCGGCGGAATAATCAGTAAAGCCGATATCAAAAAGATACCCACTACTTTAAAGGAAAGCACCACCGCCACAGAAGTAATCAACACCAGGGCCGTATTGACCCGTTCGGTACAGACTCCGCGGGTATGGGCAAAGGGCTCATCAAAACAAGTAGCGGTAATATCGCGGTAGAAAAACAAAATTCCCCCCACCACCAGCACAAGCAACCCGGCGCACAAGGCCACTTCGGTCCAAGTAACCGTTAAAATACTGCCAAACAAATAACTCAATAATTCCGTATTAAACCCGCCACAAAGTGCCGTAATCAGTAACCCGACCGATATCCCGGCCGCGCTAACGATGCCGATAGCGGCGTCTCCGTAAATTCTAAATTTTTGCGTAAGTTTCATAATTCCGAGCGACGCAACCGCCACTACCGGGATAGACATATATACCGGGCTCGTGGAAGTCAGTAGCGCCACCGCCACGCCGGTTAAACAAACATGGCTCATTCCATCCCCGATTAAAGATAATCGCTTTAATACTAAAAATACACCCAGCACCGCACACGAAGCTGCCACCAAACTGCCTGCGGCTAAACCGCATTGCACAAAATTATAACTCAAAAAATTCTCAATCATGCTTACACTCCTCACACGCGGCTCCTAACGGGCAATGACCATGGTGATTATGCAAATGGTCAATAGTGTGTTGGGCAAAGGGCCCTAACTTTTTGGCTACTTCCGGTGAATGACAAAATTCTTCCTTCGTACCAAAAAATACCAGGTTCTTATCTACATACATAAATTTAGAAATATGCTTACCCACTTCGCCAGTATCGTGTGTAATGAGCAAAATGGTAACTCCGTCTTGTTTATTAAGACGTCCCAATAAATCAAAAAACATATCGCGAGATCCGGCATCCAACGCCGTGGAAGGTTCATCTAAAATAAGTAGCTGCGGCTTACTCACCAAGGCCCGCGCCAACAGCACGCGTTGTTGCTGGCCGATAGATAAATCTTGAAAAATACGCCCGGCATATTCGCGCGTTTGCGTCTGCTGCATAGCGGCATGTACTTCCTTTAATTCCGCCCGGCTTACATCCGCTCCGTGGCGCGAGGGCAACCCCATCAGCACTACTTCTTCGGCCGAAATCGGAAAACGCGTCTGCGAGACAGGACTTTTTTGTGCTAAATAGCCGATTTTTTGCCAATCTTTAAACTCTGATAGCGGCGTGCCAAACAAAGAAATTTTTCCTTGCCCTTTTTCTAATCCCAAAAGTACTTTTAATAACGTGGTTTTTCCGCCGCCGTTAGGGCCGATAAGCCCCACATAATCGCCCGACTGAATATCAAATGAAATATGGTCCAGCACGGTAGCCCGTGTATAAGAGAAACAAACGTCCTCGGCCTTTAATATACTTGGCATTGTAACCCCTTAGCTAAATTTTCCAAATTGCGTTGCATCAGTTCGGCATACGTAGCATTATTTCTAAAATCCGTTTTTGACACATGTTCTATGGAATATAACGGTAAAATCTCAACGCCCGTTTCCTTCGCTACGGTCTGCGCCAAACGGGGCGAAATGGTTTCTTCCGTAAAAATAGCGGAAATGTGTTTTTCTTTGATCAACCGCACCAATTCCGCTATCTTTTTAGCGGAATGTTCGCCCTCGTGAGCTGAACCGGAAAGAGGCGTTAATTTAATCCCGTACGGTTGCAATAAATTTTTAAAGGCCAGGTGCCCGATATGTACCACTTCGCGGTTTTTACAAGTAGATAAAGTGGCTTTAAAACGGCGATCCAGCTCTTCGGCTTCGTTGGCGAAATTTTGGTAATTTTTTTCAAACGTTGTACGGAAAAAAGGATTAATGTCCGACAATACTCCTTGCAACTGAAACGCCAATGCCCACACCCGTGATAAACGCATCCATATATGTGGGTCTGACCCCTTTGGCAACACATCCGCTAGCACAATAACACGCGTTTTCGGGCCGACTGCGGCGGCCAAATCCGGTGCCCACGGCTCTAATTTATCCGACACATACACAAAGGTATTTGCTTCTTGCAACACAACTAATGCGCCGGGAGTTGGTTCAAACGAGTGCGGCTCCGCATTGGGCGGAGTGAGCATCACAACATCTACTTTTTCTTCGGCCAATTGTTTGATAATGGTATAAGGCACATAACCAGATACTACCACCCTGGGCATCATAAAACCTTTGTCCACTTTACGTTGTACCCCAAACCAAATACTTCCAATTAATAATAAAACTATCAATAATAACAATTCAGGTTTTTTCATTTTTTTCATAATATATATTATACGAATTCCAGCGAAAGGGACGTTACTTTTTCCAAAATTATATAATGTAAAAAAGGAGAAAATATGAGTTACTTTTTAGCATTTTGTTTAGCCATGTGTTGGGGAACGGCTTTCTTGGCCTCCAAAAACATCGTGGATGTTTTACCGCCCTATTGGGGTGCATTTTCCCGGGTGTTAGCAGGACTTTTATTTTTTGCGGTTTTCTTTAGTATTAAACGAGCCAATATAAAATGCCCGGTGCGCGAATTATGGCGCCCAGCCGTAATCAGTTTTTTGTTAATTTTATTTCCCTTTGCGGCGTTGTCCTGGGGAATTCAATATACGGTTCCCACCGTGGCCGGGATTTTTAACGGGACAGTACCCATATGGAGTTTCATTGCCGGAGCCATTTTACTCAAAGGCGTAGACCGCTTTACCTGGCGCCGCGCGGCCGGGGTGCTGATCGGACTCGTTGGACTACTCGTTATTATGCGACCTCAATGGCAAACGGCATTGCAAGTGCCTGCCGGAAAAATGGCCCTCTATGGGTATGGCGCGCTTTTGGCTATGGCGGGTTCGTATGGGGTTGGGAATGTGCTGACTAAAAAAATTATGGTGGATAATCATTCCCTTTCGTGGCAAGCCAATACGTTTTTTCAATATGTCATTGCCGCAGTCGCCTTGCTACTGATTTCACTTTGTTCCGAACCGATTCCCGCGCTATCGGTTTTTAACACAAAATTAATCGTCTCTATTTTATGTGCCGGTGTATTTTCTTCTGCGGTGGCCTTTTTATTAATGGTAGCCCTTATCCGACGATGGGGTGCCACACGCATGGCCTCGGTAACGTACTTCTCTCCAATTATTGCTATGGGAACGGATGTTTTGTTTCGCGGACGCGTACCGCAAGGGGTGGAACTAATCGGCATGGGATTAATTTTTATCAGTTTATGGCTGATACAAAAAAAGATATCCGATTAATCAAACCGCCTCCTTTAAAGAGGCGGTTTTTATAACCCATAAAATATGGCAACCTGCCCTTTAAAAATGGTAAAATACAATGGATAAACTAGCATAACGATTAGACAACACATTTTAAAAGGGTGAGGTTATAATGTCACAAAATCTATCTTCCACTGCACTGATAACGCCCGTGTTCAAAGATATTCACGCGGAAGCAGATATCCCTTCGGGATACGGTAAAACAGAAAGTTATCTCTTGCCGAAAGATCCGGCTTGGTTGTTTTTATTTTGGGAAATTACCCCCAACACATTTGAATATCTCAAAAGCCAATATGGTGATCAGGTGTTACAAAATGCCAGCACCATTATCCGCTTGCATGATGTAACGGACGTGCCGTTTTTCGACGGAACAAACGCCGTGCGCTACTATGATATGCCGGTTATTTTTGAAGCTAAAAGCTGGTATATCAACGCGCCGGAATCCGGCCGCGCATATATCGCCGATTTGGGTTATCTGACCGCGGACGGTCAATTCATTTTGGTTTCCCGCAGCAACATGACCACCTTGCCGCCTGGAC
>CADBFX010000009.1:6732-38765 GCA_902794125.1 uncultured Elusimicrobium sp.
TATATCGGCATGGGTGCCAGCGAACGGTTGCAGGTACTAGGCCAACGCTGGAAATTAACCGAATTAACCCCCTCCGGGGCGCCGAGTTCTTGGTCTTCCTTTGCTTTACACCTAGATAAGGTAGAAGACGAAGATATTTGGCTCAAAGCCGATTGTGAAATTATCATCTACGGATCTGCTTCCAAAAATGCCATCGTTTCCATCAACGGAAAAGATATTGAACTGAAAGAAGGCAAATTTTCCATCCGCCAATCGATGCCGTCCGGTAGCATGGTAGACTTGCCGATTCACGCGCGCAACGCCAAAGGCGATAAAACGCGCCACATTCAGATCAAAGCTCTGCGCGAGCAAGGAAAATAACCATGGGAGAAGAAAAAGGCTATTTAGCACTTGTACTTCACGCACATTTGCCGTTTATTAAACATCCGGAATACCCGGACTTTTTAGAAGAAGATTGGTTTTACGAAGCCATGGTGGAAACGTATATTCCGCTGTTAAACGTATTTGAAAATTTAACAGAAGAAGGCACCGATTTCCGCCTGACCATGTCGCTTACCCCGCCTCTGTGCAATATGATGGAAGACCCGCTGTTAATTGACCGCTTCCGCCATTATTTAAACCAGCGCGTGGAACTTTCGCAAAAAGAACTGGGCCGCACCCAAGGCACGGAATTTGAAGGCGTAGCCCGGATGTATTTTGATAAATTCCGCCGCTACCAGGATTTATTTGAAAACCGCTATCACGGGCATGTGTTGCAAGGTTTCAAAAAATTCCAAGATATGGGCAAGCTGGAAATTATCACTTGTTGCGCCACCCACGGCTACTTACCGCTGATGGTGCATAAAGAAAGTGTAAACGCCCAAATCAAAATTGCCGCCAACGATTATCGCAGCCGTTTCGGCAGAAGTCCCCGCGGTATTTGGTTAGCGGAATGCGCCTACAACCCGGGTGATGATAAATTTTTACGCGATGAAGGCATCCGTTTCTTCTTTACCGAATCGCACGGTGTTTTACATGGAACGCCCCGTCCGAAATACGGTATTTACGCACCGGTGTATTGCCCGCAGACCGGCGTAGCCGCTTTTGCGCGCGATATGGAATCGGCCCAACAAGTATGGAGTGCCGAATCCGGTTACCCCGGCGATCCGCGCTACCGCGAATTTTACCGCGATTTAGGGTACGATTTAGATTACAATTACATTAAGCCCTACCTGCATAGCGACGGTGTACGCCGCAATATCGGCATGAAGTACCATAAAATTACCGGCAAGGTGGCTCTTAACCAAAAGCAAGCCTACGACCCGTACGCCGCGCGCGAAGTGGCCGCCCAACACGCCGGGAACTTTATGTTCAACCGCCAAAAACAGATTGAATACTTAAGCACAATTATTGACCGCAAACCGTTAGTCGTTTCTATGTATGATGCGGAATTGTACGGACACTGGTGGTATGAAGGGATTGATTTCTTGGAATATTTATTTAAGAAAATCTATTACGATCAAAAAGACATCAAACTCATTACCCCCAGCGAGTATTTAGCCATGTACCCGGAAAACCAAGTAGTTACGCCGTCTATGTCTTCTTGGGGCGACAAAGGCTACCACGATGTGTGGCTTAACAGCGGAAACGATTGGATTTACCGCCACTTAATTAAAGCCGCCGAACGCATGATGGAACTGGCCAACAAATTCCCCAACGCGGGCGGGCTTTTACGCCGGGCGCTAAACCAACTGGCCCGCGAACTGGTGCTTATGCAGTCGTCGGACTGGGCATTTTTAATGACCACCGGCACCGCTAAAGAATACTCCACCAAACGCACGAAAGACCACATCAAACGGTTTAATGAACTCTACGAACAAATTCAAGGCAACCGCATTGATGAAGGCTACGTGTACGACTTGGAACAGAAAGATTCTATCTTCCAGCAAATGGATTACAATGTATATTCTTCCGCTTCCAAAGAGGCCGTGCTCAAGAAATATTAATAAGCAGTTTGTTTCGTGCCCCGCACTTGGTGCGGGGCTTTTTTTGGGTCCAAATGCCCAGTGAGAAATAGGCACAAAGACTCTAGTAAAGTTTATTCTAAAATTCTATCCTATAATTATGCGACACACATATTCACTATTAGCATTGTTTGGTATTCTTCTTTTTCCGTCTGGGCTTATCCATAGCCAAGAGACCGTGGTTATTAAATTTATAACCGATGAATTGCCCCAAGTCCTCTCGCGAGAGAGCGTTCAGGTTGCAGCAGCTGAACAAGCTGCCACGAACGCAATGCGACTCATCTCGCTGTCTCCGCATGCCTTGCGGGTTTCTACCTATATGGATAATCCCATTAAATCTCAGTTAAGAGTTTCTTCCGAGTATCACCGGGAATATGTCCAAGCCAGCGTGGCAAAATTTCAGGCGGCCTTTGCCCAAAACAGCAAACAAACGCTACAAGAACTTTCTTTAGAATCTCCTACCTGGACGAACTTTGTAGTAAATAACAGTTTAAAAACCTATTTGCAGAAAGCCATCCAAGCTAACGATTATGATACCGTAATAGAGGAACTGAGTGCCTATTATGGTTTAGAGGGAACTTCTGTGCGGCAAACGCTATTAATTCCGGCCGATGTATTTGCTGCTTCCGCCGTAAGATATATGGTATATCACCCGCATAAAATGAATTTAAGATTACGCGAACTTATGAATTCCGTTTATTGCCGGGGATATCACCGAAATATTGAGGCGTTCCTAAAGAAAAACCGCCTCACGCTGGCGGATCAAGAAAATCTGTATGATCTGTTACAAAAAGCATACCAAGCCTACAGTAAAGAAATAAAAGAGTCGGTGGACAGTTTAGCCGTACAAATGCCTTTAACTGCCTATGAAGAAGCAGCACATGCTGCGCGGGAATTCATACACAAAACGGGCCGCTTTCCCAGCTTTAACGCCGGCCCCGCAGAACGCAAACTGGCAACCACCATTGATTTACTACTCTTAAATGCACATATCAATCAATTCAAACCGATTAACGAAGCCGTGGAAGCGTTGCAAGAATTACGCCAACTTTATCCGTTACCTATTTTGGCCAAAGAACGCTTTATGGAAGAATACAAACGCTTTGTCCAACATCATTCCGGCCAAGCCCCGCGCCCTTGGCATGAGGGAGAATACCCCATTGGAGAAGCCCTCTTGTACGATTCTTACCAGTACTATATGAGTGTGGATCCACGATGGACACAAACCTTCGTTAACAGCGTCCACGGAACTTTGAAATAGCATATCCCGGCCCTACAAGGCCGGGATTTTTAGGTCCAAAGGCCCATAAAACAATGGGTCTATGGACCCTCGTCAAAAGCGTCTAAAAATCTTATCCTATAAGTATGAAACAGATAACTATGAAACAATTTCTTTTTATGGCTAGTGCTTTGCTGTTCACGGTGCCGTCTTGGGCGCAAGGTGCCGGAGGGTTAGTTGCCGGCGGGAAAGGAATCGTGGAAGGAACCGCCGCCGCAACTAAAGCGGCGCAAGAAGCTTCCCGCCTGACACAATTCGGCGATGCCGTTACCAGTGCCGCCCTTATGACGGCTCCTGCAATAAACGCCCAAGTGCAACGCGCCGTAACTCAAGGGGCACGATTCAATTTTTCCACCGATGTGACCCCGGCCAAAAAATTGCTCAACCTCAACACCCAATACTGGCAGGAACGCACTCAAGCTGCCACGTTGCTTTCAAATTTAAAGGCCATTCAAGCCCCTTTGACGGGACAACAGGAGCTGAAATTAGCTACTGAAATTGAAAAAACGGCCCATAACAAAAGCTTAAAAGAGTTTTTACATGCCGCGGTCATGGAGAAAAACTATCCGCTGGCACTACGGGAAGTGGCTGATTATTACGGTTTATCCACCGAATTTATCAATTCTTTGGAACTGCGCTTTGTGCATCCGTCTGATGCCCGCGAAGTGTTTGTCCATACTACGCTGGATTATATTCAACGCCATCCGCATAAAGTCTCCCTTCAATTGCGTGAAATTTTGAAAAATCCCGCCATGGACCCCCAGTTGGTTGCTCTGATTAAAATGTACGTAAATCTCCCATCCATAGGCAGAGCTCAAGAAATGCGCTTTACCACTTTGTTGCGCGCTGCATATGACCAACACGTAGAAATTTTAGCCGCTACGCGCAACAGCCAGGAAATCCAAGAGACAATTGCAATATACAAAGATTTATTACAACGCTTACGCGGTTTCTTGGCCCAATACGACCGTACCCCGCGCTGGAACGGACTGCCTGCAGAACGGGAGTTATATAATGATATTTTAATCTTAATGGGAAATAACCGCTTCAATATGTTCCGCGAGGTAACCCCTACCATTGAGATTATTCAAGATTTATTGGATGCAAACCCGCCGCAATATTATTCCAAAGAAGAAACGTTGGAACTGCTGGAAGGGTTCTATGTTCGCCATGGCTTTGCCCCGCGCACAGCGCAAGAAGCTGAAGACGTAACTGAAGAAGAACTATTTCTGGGGAACAGTATTTTCCACTGGATGATAGAAGACAGTCACTTTGCGGGTGCTATAGAAGATATGCATCGAAAATACCGCCAAAAGTAATCTATCTCTTATGAAAAATCCGGGTCACATAATATGACCCGGATTTTTTTATAAAACAATTCGCGGTAAAAATTTATTTATATTCCAACTTTACCAACTTATATTTTTTCGGCCCGCGCGGCAAAACAGCTTCAAAGGTTTCCCCTTCTTTTTTGCCAAGCACACCATTGGCCAGCGGAGACTTTACAGATAACAACCCTTTATCCGGGTTAGATTCCATAGAACCGACTAGCGTATAAGTAAATTCTATTCCGGCATCTACATCTTGAATCGTAACGGTCGCACCGATGCGCGCTTCGCTTTTATCTACGGCCAAGTCATCGGTAATCTGAGCGTTACGCAAGCGGGTTTCCAATTCTTGAATACGAATCAGCGTTTCGGCTTGTTTTTCTTTTGCCGCGTGATACTCGGCGTTTTCTTTCAAATCACCTTGTGCAGCCGCCTCACCAATTTCATTGGATAACTGGGCTTTTAATTCCTTTAAATCTTTTAGTTCGTTAACTAAATTTTCATATTTTTTACGGCTTACATAAAATACTTCTGGCATATCATTACTCCTTGCTACTTACTAAAGTGTACAATTTATCTTCATTTATTTCAACGCCCCCACAGTAAGATTTTTTATTATATAATCAAAATATGAGGTTTTTGCCTTTATTTTTACTCGGCAGTTTGCTTCCTTGCGTTTATTTACAGGCGCAAGAAAACGATCACGTCCGTATTGCCCGCGAAAATGCACCGGCCGTCGTGGCGGTAAATGTTGTGCGGGAAGACGGCTCCACCTTTACAGGGACGGGATTTGTCCTCACTTCAGACGGGCTGATTGCAACAGCCCGGCATGTAACGCAAGACGCTGTATACGCTAACATCACCTTTAATAACGGCACCGTATCTGGCGAAGCCCAAACAGTGGCCGCCGCCGGCAATGTGGATTTGGCCCTACTTAAAATTCAAGCCCTCCATTTGCCTACCGTACAGGTAGTTTCTTCGGCGGGCGTCCAACCGGGCCAAACCATCACCGTAATCGGTAATCCGCGCCGTTTACAAAACACCGTTTCTTCCGGGTTAATCAGCCAGGTGCGGCAAAAAGCAGACGGTATTATTTGGCACCAAATCAGCGCGCCCATTTCTCCCAGTTCCAGCGGCAGCCCCGTATTTAACGCACAAGGGGAGGTAATTTCCGTAGTATTTGCCAGTTTTCCCGGCGAAAATAACCAAAATCTGAATTTTTCTATTCCGTCGGATTATTTATTAGAACTTGTCCAAAAAGCCGGAGTTTCCTTAGAAAATAAAGAACAAGACGCGGCCGTTACTCAAAAAACCGGCAATCCTTTTTGGAATCATATTAAAAAATCATGGGCTATTGTAACGAAACCTTTTCGCTAAAACCACCCTTGAAAAATAGGTGCAAACAAATAGACTTAAAATAGATTTTATTTATTATAAATGAAAGAGGCTTTTATGAAAAAATCCATTAAAATCACCTTACTGGTAATAGCTATAGCGGTGTTTATCTTTTTAATGTTGCCGTTTATTTTCCCGTCTTCCGAAACGGAAAACGCCGCCCAACGGGCAGCCGCAGATGCGGTAACCCCTCAAATTTTTACATCTAATCCGCTAGCCAAACTGGTCAACCGCTTGGCGCGTTTCTTTGGCCGGCAACCGGCTCCTCGCTCCGCCGTGGCGGCTAACGCCACCCAACCCTTGACCGATGCGTTGTACGCTGATGCCCGCGCGGCAGGAGATTCGTCCGCAAATGCAGACGTTACCGATATGGAAAACGACCCGGAAGCCATCGCCCAAGCCTTTGAAAACGCCGCCTTGCAAAACGAGGAAGGAGAATGGGTACTGATTCGCCAGCAAGCCCCTGAAGGAAGTGCTAGCGGCATGCACGAGGTAAATGTAAAAGAAAACGCGTATGACCGTTACGTCAAACAACAACGGGCCGCACAGTACACACCTTCTTCCAGTAAAGTAAAAAACAAAGTGCCCGACTCCAAATGGGCCCGTATGTTCCGCCCTATCAAACGTCTTTTTGGAATGGACGATACAGCCTCTCCCGCCAGCACCACTTTACAAATCGACGGACGTGCCAACAGTTCTTCCGGAGGTGGTAGCGCAGAGGGACCATTGCGCACGCTTAACAGTTCTTCCGGCCGTTCCGGAGGAGCCGCAGGCGCAGGCACAATGGGATCTGCCTATTTCCGTCATCCGGCGGCTGACTTACTTGCTATGATTGACCCAAACCGTGCGGCCCGCAACGCGGCCGACATGATCGCTGACGGGGCCTTCCCCAATCCGCAAAACCCGGATGAAGCCGCCCAAAAAGACGAACTCCGACAACAAGCCCAAGGAAACGTACTTTCTAATTTATCTAAAAAATTATCCGAACAGTTGATTCGTACCGCCCAAGGCCAACAACCCGAAGATAAATTACAGGAAACCTTTAGTTGCGGGGCCAAAGCCCTTACCAGCACCGCCACTGATAAACCTTGTGGACCCGGCGGAGAAAATACCCCAGCCTCCCCCTCCTCTATTGATGTGGAAATCGTTAGAAATAAAAATAAGGAACTTTTCTTGGAACGCACCAAATACAATATGCCGCCTGCCCCCTTAACGGTAGTGTTAAGTAAAGCCGATGCTACTCCGCAACAAGATTTACTGGATTATAAGGCCGGGGAAATTTATGCTTACATGCTGGAAAACACCGATTGCTCTTCCCAATCGTGCTTTTGGGTAGCCAATGCTACGCAAACCACCCCCGATTTAAAGGAAACGGTAGAAGCTTCCGGCGCCACGTTTAAAGGAGATCCGTTAGGCAAATACGACCAAATTAAACAGGGATTTACCGAACAAAAAATGGCTAACTTGCCGGAAGACGCCAGCGAAAAAGACCGCGAAGAAGCCCGCACGCAGGCGGATCGGTTCGCCACGCCTTATGTGCTTTACACCACACAAGACATCTTAACTTTGCAACAAAACGATAAAAATTTTGTGGCCGGCAGAGGAAACGCGGACCAAGTAACCGCCCTTTACTTTTCCAAGGCCGCCGACGCCCAGCAATTCATGAAAGAAAGCGGCGAGCCTCCGCTCTTTTTCTACGGAAAAGACGGCGCGGTGGTGGATGCCGATAACGGCTCGACCATAGACCGTTCCGCCCAGCTAACTAACGATATGGCAGACCTAATCATTTTTGCTAAACAAGAATTCCAACAGGCTACCAGCCAGGCGGGAAAACAAGCCATATCCAGCCAAATGGGCCCACGCATGAAAGAGCTCATGCAAGCCCTGGAGCAACAGAAAAAAGCATTTGACCAAAGAAACGGTGCTAGAAAATAACTCTTTTACCGGCCCTGATATCCTCAGGGCCGTTTTTTTGCGATTTACTCCATAAATAAGATTTCTTTTCTGTGCAAAAACGAGTATAATTTGTAGAGTGGATTACTCTATACATTTTTATTTTATATCAGGAGCGTTTTTATGAAAAAGTTACTGGGTCTTTTACTCCTATGCGGATGTATTGCCTTAACAGCTTGTCACAACAAAAAATCACCCTACAACCGAACCGATGCCAAACAAGATTACGAGTATTTTATACGTAACCATGTTTTTGCGGCTTGTTTGAACGAGGAACAGCCCTACGCCCTTTATTCCATGGCTGATTTACGGGAGCGCCCTTCTAACAACGATCCGCGCTATAAAGTAACTTTTATCAACGGCCCGTGCAAAGGAAAAACCATTTGGACCACACACGTTATTTTAAAAACAGAACCCGCCGAAGGCGGCCTCTTGCCTACCGGCACAATATTACTGCGTAATTATCACAATCCAAAAGAACCTTTCGATAAAGAAAAAACCGATCGTTGGCACGTGGGGATTGTTTCCGACAATAGCCGTGTGGATAAAGGCATTGTAGATTTGGTATTTCCGCGCGACAGTAACGACTTCTTACCGGCACGCGAAAGCGTGTATTTGCACAACACCCGGTTTGTTATTATGCCGGAAGTAAAAGATGTGCGCACATTTATTCACTAAGGAGAACACATGAACTCAAAAATTTTTGCTGCTATTTTTTGCTTTTGTTTTTTCCCGGTGCTGGCCACCGCCGAAACCGGCGACCCCATTAGTTTGGAAACCAATTTAATTGATATTCCAACCGCCGAAGTGTTAGACCGTTACCAAGCTGCTTTTATTACCCGTGCTTATGAACACGGTACCGTTATGGAAACGATTGATTTCGGTGTGTATCCCCGCATCAATTTAGGGATGTCGCTAGCCGTACACGAATTATTAGGTTCCTCCGGTTCGGTACGTGTGTTAAACCCGGACTTTTTAGCCAAATGGAAAATATACGACGGCAACCTTTATCTGCCCGCCATTGCTATCGGCTACGACGGCCGCCGCTACGGATATGGCTATAACAATAAACGCAAATATACCCGCACTAAAAAATATTTAGATGACCGTAAAGGGGGTTATTTATCCCTCTCGCGCGAGATTATCGTCCCGGGGCTTAACGCATCGGCCGGGGTAAATATGTCGGACTTTGATTTTGAAGAAGTCTATATGTTTACCGGTGTTTATTACACCATTATGGAAAAAGTCGGGCTATTGGCCGAGTGGGATAACGTACGCAACATCCGCGACTCACGTTTTAATTTAGGAGCACGTTTTTACTTGCATCCTTCTCTCGCGTTAGACGCAGCAGTGCGGCGTATCGGACGCGGAAAAGAAAGCGAACGTATTTTGCAAATCCGTTACGTTTCTAATTTTTAAGAGGATTTATGACAGAACCCACCCGTGCACCTTTTAAAAGACGGACCATTTTTATTAAAAAACAATTGCAAATACGCTATATGATGTTAATTATTTTTAGCGTATTGTGTGGCTTGGCTATTATGACCTTGGAGCTCACCGCCACGCTTAATGATTTATTTGATGCATACCCCGTGCTGGTGCAACCCATTTATGACGAATTTATTCCCATCGTGGCCAGTTTCTTCTACAAAATTGTAATTTATTTACTTTTTGTGGTATTGATATCAGCTATTTTATCGCACAAAATGGCCGGCCCGGTGTTCCGGTTTGAAGAAACGTGTAAAGCTATTGCCAAGGGGGATTTTTCCCAACGGGTGCACCTGCGCAAAGGCGATAATTTTATGGAATTACAAGACGAATTTAACAAAATGATGGACCGCGTAGAAGCGGAAATCAATAAAAACAAACAGGGAAATAACCAAACGCATGAATAAATATGCCGCCTTATTAGTTGCTTTATTAGGAACCTTTTTGCCGGCCTGCGCTCAGCAGGAATACGGCTTAAAGTTTTCCAGCTTGATTAACGATAATTTGTCGTTGGAAAACGCGATTCGAATCGGGCTGGAAAATAATTCCGATTTTTTAACCGCCCAGCAAGAAATTATTATTGCCGAACAAAAAGTAAACGAAGCCAAATTTCGCTATTTGCCGCAATTTGCCTTGCAAGGTACCGCCACTTGGTACGACATTGATTACCCGATGGTACTGCCCGATTCCGTTGCCAACCGCGTATTGCCCGGCCGTGCACTGGCCCAAAAAGAGGACCGCTTTTTTGGGGTGGGTATTACCGCCACTCAATACCTCTACTCCGGTGGCCGCATCCGCGGAACTTTAAAAATGGCACGCGCCAATTTAAAGCAAACCCAAAGCCGGTACGAAATTATCAAAAATGCAGTGGTATTAGATATTAAAAAATCTTTTTATCAATTACTTTACGCGCAACATTATGACGCTTTAACCCAAGAAGTGTTAAACAAAGCCCGCCAATGGTATGCGCGCCCGCAAACAGATATTTGGACTAAAATACAAATTCGCGCCCGGTTGGCCCAACTACAAGCCAAACGCAGCGAGGCATCGTTACAACTGGAAGATGCCCGCCGGAGAATGTTAATTAGTTTAAATAAAGAACTCAATGCCTCTTTTTCTATCCGCGGCGAATTTGCTCCCGTTCATACCGATTGGGACTTGCCCCACCTAAACCTTTGGGCTACGGAATTTAGGCCGGAACTTAAATCTGCCATTTACGCGTTGGAAGCCGATAACATCGCCATTGATTTAGCTCTTTCCAAACGCTACCCAGACATTATTTTAAACGGCTCCTATGAAAAATTAGGCGTAGATGATTTAGAAGACACCAACAAACAAGTTTCGTTAGCCATTCAACTGCCGATCCCTTATAATTTTTCGGAACAAATTACCCAAAAAAAGGCGCAACAACGTAAAAGCGCTTTGCGCCGTGCCGCTATTGAAGATAAAATCCGTTCGCAAGTAACCAGCGGATTTTCCAATATGCAGTTTTGGCAAAAAGAAGTACTCTTGCGCCAGGAATCTTACCAAGAATTGCAATCTCTCTTGGCACAGGCCGAAAAAAACGCTTCTAAACAAGGTATCGCTCCGCTCGATGCTTTGCTGGCATACGAGCAAGCCGCAGCGGACTATTTACACGCCTTGCGGTTAAATCTTTCCGCGAAGGCCGAATTGGAATGGGCCATCGGCCAGGACTTATAATGAAAAAAACCCGTCGTTTCTGGGCAGCACTTCTCAGCCTGGTGTGTTTTTCACCGGTAATGTACGCTTTGCCTGCGCATAACGACGACGATATTTTGCGTGAATTCCTGTGGCAAAAATTTATTGAACTCCCCACCGACCAACGTCCTAAAATTGGGTTGGCTTTATCGGCCGGGGGCGTACGCGGATTTGCCCACGTAGGCACATTAGAAGTATTAGATAACGCCCGCGTGCCAATTGATATGATGTCCGGTACTTCTATGGGTTCGGTAGTAGGCTCGCTGTATGCAGCCGGGCTTCCTACCAAACGC
Source organism: uncultured Elusimicrobium sp. (assembly GCA_902794125.1). Taxonomy (GTDB): domain Bacteria; phylum Elusimicrobiota; class Elusimicrobia; order Elusimicrobiales; family Elusimicrobiaceae; genus Avelusimicrobium. The sequence continues at coordinate 18,191 of CADBFX010000009.1, forward strand.
CTTTGGGAAATAAGCACGCATATTTCCATGGATAATATTTCCTCGGATTTTAACGCCATTGGGTTATTACGTTTTTTATTTGCCAAACGCTTACCTTCATCAGCCAATCTGGTAAATTTCTTCCACGAACAATTGGGGGATATGCAATTTGAGGAATTGAAAATTCCTTTTTCCTGCGCAGCCATGGACGTTAAAACCGGCGAACGCGTAGTATTTAACTCCGGTCCGCTGGCTCTGGCCGTTCGCGCCAGCATGAATTTACCGGGCGTGTTTGAACCGGTTCAATACCGCCACCGGGCGTTGGTGGACGGAGCCGTAGTAGATTATTTGCCGGTAGAGTCTGTACGCTTATTAGGAGCCGATTATATTATTGCGTCTGTTACGCCGCCGGATTTCTTTTCAAAAACCCCTAAAAGTATTGCGGCATATCTCTTGCGCGTAGGAGATGTGCGCGGCGCCGCAATGATTGAAGAAGCTGCCCAAAAAGCGAATTTTATTCTTACCAACCGCGTATTGGATACCGGTACGCTGGAACTGGATAAATTAGAAAAAGCCGGCGAGGTGGGTGTAATAGAAGCCCATAGCCATTTGAAGGAGTTGCAAGAAGACATACTTCTTTTTGCATTTACACATGAGCCATAACTTTTCTACTCTTTTTCGCTTGTTAATCATTGCTTGCTGGGCAGCCGGATGCTCCTCTGGCTTCTTGGATTTAGCCCCACTCGGCGACCGCAAAGATTATACCCAAGCCCGTGCATTTTACGATAACGGCCAGTACGAACAGGCCATTAAAGAATTAACGGAATATATTGAAAAAACGAAAAATGTAAAACGCCGCGAAGCCCGTGCCTATCGTTTGCTCGGAAAAAGTTACGAACAACTGGGCCGACTTAATAAAGCGCTGGAAACATATTTGGAAGCATTGGAATTTTATCCCAATAACGTGCCTCTTTTATTAGAAGCCGCCCGGCTGTATCAATCAACCGGCCTTACCCACCGTTCTATGGATCTGTATGAACGGGCCTTGCAGGAAAAGCCCGATTCCTTGGAAGCCATCGCCGGACAAGCCGCCAATTATAGCGCGATTGGGTTTTATTCCAAAGCACGCGAATTTTACGACCGCTTTTTTGAACTAAACCCAACAGCGGAGCCTTTATACCGTGCCCGTTATGCACAAACTTTCTTGGCCCAGCATAACTTTCAAGAAGCTTTCATTAATATCACCATGGCCCTTGCTGAGGACAAAACAAATGCGGATTTCTGGTTACTCAGTGCACGCGCCTTATACGGCCTTCACAAACCGCAAGAAGCCATGCAAAACCTGGATGCCGCCCTTTTGTTAGCCCCTAATCACCCGCAATTATTGGCTTATAAAGCGCTGTGGCAATACCAAGCGGCCGATTATAAAAACTCTTTATCCACCGTCAAACAACTGCTTAAACAAAATCCGGAAAACCAATTGGCACTTTTTATCCAAAGTTTAAATTGGCTAAAACAAGGCAAAAAACAACAGGCCCACCAAAATTGGCAACAAATCGTAACGCTTAACCCGTCCTCTTTTGTAGGTAAAACGGCACAAGCACTATTAGACGAAGAAAGTCTCCCTCCGTTTGTAAGTCTTTTATAATTTTTCCCCCTCAAAAAAGGCCCGATGCAAATAGCACCGGGCCTTTATAATTTATGATTGATTAGGGCTTTGCAATAAACGGTTTGCGTCCCGGTTTACGGTCTCTCGGGAGAACTTCCACCTCATTAACTAGCAAAGAAGGCGTTATTAAAATAGGCCAGCCAAGAAATACTTTCCGGCTGCCACCGGCCGCTTCTATATCGCGCAAGGAACGGGCAGATAAATTGGCATCTTCCAAACCTACGATACGCTCTTTATGCCCGTCTTTGGTATAAACGCGCTCAAAATCGTTAGACGTGTGTGCAATGTAACAATACTCCAACTCTAATTCTTGGCAACGGGCTAACAATTTCTCTTCCATTTGTTCGTCCGTAAGTGGATGTTCGGGCTCCACAAACACATTGCTTAACCCTTCGCGCGGAGCAATTTCATCCAGCAAAAATATATGTCCGTTGCTGGCATGCTTTTTGGCAAGCGGACGCTGACCAAGCGGCAGTTGTTCCAACCGTCCGTTCTTTCCTACCAGCACCAACTCTTGCGTAGGAACGCCTTCAAAATCCACGTTCCAGTGCATGAGTCCTATTCCTTCAAACTCGGTTTCTTGCGGTCTGTCATAAATGGCAATGCCCGGGGACAAAATACGCTGCCCTAGTTTTTTGCGCCAAGGGCTAGCTTGCATATCTTCATCGTTATCTTGCACAAAATAAGGCACCGTTTTGTTTAATTCGTTAAACAGTAAAATTTTCAAAAAACTCTTTGCCGCGGCCGGTTTGTATAACACCGGGCCCACATATGCTTCCCCGGTTTTGGCGCCGTACAGTGCTTGCATATCTGTAAAAAACTCTTGAATTTTTTGTTCCGTAGCGGCTAACTGCTGGACTGAAAAATCTTTTACCAAAAACTGCCGAGACTCTCTTTCTCTGTATCCGTCCGGCTGACGAAATTCGGCCGAAACAGTAATATAGTTTTGCGTTAGCGTGGTTTGGAATTTGCCACCCAGGCTGTTTAGAAAATAATCATTACGTCGCATTTCTTCGCCAAACACTGTAAAATTTTCCAAAAATTTTACGTCTTTTCCCCAGGCCGATACTTTTTGTAACCATGCCTCCAACCGAGCGCTATCCGGCTGTTGCCAAGGAGTTATTTCTTCTATAGAAACTCCTTGTTTGGCGGGCACCCAATCGGGCAATTTGTTTTGGATGTTTTTGGTACGCAAATAGGCCTTTTTTTGTTTATAACGTTCCAACGAATCTAAATATAATCGATTGGATAATTTCCATAATTGCGTACGAAGTGCCTCGTAGCTAACCGGTGTCCACAACCCGATTTTCATCTCTTCGCTGCGCGCAAACCCGCGGCTGCTGTCCTGTTCGGTACCGACTTCCACCACTCCCTGTACCAACCAATCTTGCTCTAACGGAGTAATCGTTGATAGCACCCCCAGCGAAGCTTCCCGCCGAAATTGGAACCGTTCTCTTATCCAATACGCTACATAAAAAGGTTTTGCTTCCCCGGGCAAACGTAATTCTTTAAGCGTACGGTTCATTTCGTCTTTCATAGCCCGGAAATATACCTCGTTTTCAACGGGGGCTCCGAAACAAATCGTCGCGCTACCCAATAGTAAAAGGCATAAAATACGCTTCATTATTTACTCTCCTTTAAAATAGCCATCGGTGCGGGCAAAACAGGTGGTTTTGACGAACTCTTAGCGGTCTTTTCAATCTCCAGCGATTTTAATAACACACTGGGGGCAATAGCTGAAACCGGCACCCAACCGGACTCTGCCCCGCAAGTACCGTTAAATACAGCATCGTCGCTGGCGGCCGCCTTTATTTGAGAAAAAGATACTAACGGAGTTCCCACAATATCTGCTCCACGCACCACTTCTTTACGACCGTCCGGGTAAATACGATACACGTATTGCGGCGTTAATTTAAACACTTGCGCCCGGCCACTGTAAATTTGCGTAAAACCACCCGACAAATCATCAATTACATATCCGTACGGCTTGCCTTGGCGTTTAACTTCTTCAATAAGTTGTTTTTCCAATTCTTCATATGGCACTGTTTCCGAAGCAATCAAGCGTGTTACGCCCATGCGTGCCACCGGGCTATTGCCAATTTGCCGCCGGCCATGACCGTTAGAGGCAGAAAACCCTTTGATAGGGCTACTGCCCATTAAAAATTCGCGCAACACACCGTTTTCTATCAAAGTAACCGGGCGCACTTTAACGCCTTCATCATCGTATTCATAAAATCCGCGTAGGGGTTTTCCGTTAAAGGTTTCTAGTGTGGCATCATCTATGATTGAAATAAACGGCACCGTAACGGCCTGACCAATTTTATCGGTAAATGTTTTACCAAATGAATTTTGTTTTTGGCGATGACCTTCCATGCGGTGGCCTAATACTTCGTGCACAAAAACGGCCATGGCGCGGTTATTTAAAATAGTAGGCACGGTAATCGGTTCTGCTTCTGGGGCGTTAGTCAGTTCATTCAATTCCGCAAGCGACTTTTCCATGTCTTGCCGCAATGAATCTTCATCCGGCAATTCATCCGTGCTTATGACGTCGTATGATTTACTCCGCATTAACTCCAACCCATCGGCTGTTTTTCCTTCAAAGGAATAACTTAACCGCATCCACAAAAACGGCGTGACAATTTGGCTGCCTACCGAGTCCACAAAATAACGCGTACCCTGTCTTATGGAAAAATCAAAAGAACTATATAGCACTTCTTTATGTCCCCGTGTTACGTTGGAAAGACGTACCAGCATTTCCTTAATCCGTTGCGTATCTGCCTCTACTTTTTCTTGCGTGCGGCAATAGGAAGATTTCGGCGGAAGCACAAAATCGTTGGAATCATCCTGCCGCTCGGCGGAGGTTTGAGCGTCACTTTTCACTTTATCCAAATCGCTTTGGGCACGCTCAGCCGATTGCTGGGTGGCATTCCATAAATAACGGCGAAAAGCCAACGGATCTTTTTCGTTCAATTGCGAAATTTCCCTTCTCATATATACATAATCGGCCCGGTCCCCATTGGAAAGAAAGCGCGTATTATCGGTTTTTTCGTCACCTGCGCGAGCGGTAACTTCTATATAACCGGTATGGTCGGCAGTATCATCACCGATACCGTTTGCATCCACCCACAGGGAATAAGTGTCTTGGTCTGTATAGGTATAAGACAGATAATAAATCGGCGGTTTTTGTTTTTTAAGCGTTTTAAAATTACGTTTTAGTTCGGCTTGCATCACTTGGAGGGGGAACTGATCGGTGGCCTTACAATTGGGTTGTGCCCCGAAGGCCAGATTACAAATGAATAAAAAAAGGCTGCAGATTAAAATTTTTTTCATATTTTTCCTCAGAAAGATTATATCATAAAATCCCCTCATAGACCTTACCCCCAAAAAATGGTATGATAGTAAGGTAAGATTTTCGCCGAGGTAGCTCAACTGGCAGAGCAACGGTTTTGTAAACCGTAGGTTGTGGGTTCGACTCCCATCCTCGGCTAAATTTCAAAACCCGCCGCGAGGTGGGTTTTGAAATTTAGAGTGAGGAAGCAGGCAAACTGCTTTGCCTGCGTTGGGAGTCGAAAGGCGCAGCGATGTTTTTGTTTGAGCGTGCAATAGCCGCGAAAGGCAAAAACCGCGAGCCCGGCCTGCAGGAAAATTCCGTCAGGAATTTTACCGGAAGGCGGCGACCAACCTCGTTTAATTTCCCGCCGCGAGGTGGGTTTTGAAATTTAGAGTGAGGAAGCAGGCAAACTGCTTTGCCTCAAAAGTATTTATGGAACCAGTTACCACTACCGTATCAATTGCCATGTGGATTGCCTTTTGGGCAATCGTGCTGGTGGCTTTATTTGTTGATTTAACTGTTTTAAACAAACATCACGGACAGGTGAGCATAAAAGAAGCGGGAGTGATGGTGGCCGCGTGGGTTTCGCTGGCGCTTCTGTTTGGCGGGGCGATTTGGCTTTTTGAAGGGCCGCAACACGCACTGGAATTTTACACCGGCTACGTATTGGAATATTCCCTTTCTGTGGATAATATGTTTGTATTTATCCTCATCTTCGGTTATTTCGCCATTCCAAACCACCTGCAACCGAAAGCCTTGTTATGGGGCATCTTAGGAGCCGTGGTATTACGTTTCCTATTTATCTTTTTAGGGGTTAAACTGATTTCCCTTTTCTCGTGGACGATTTACGTTTTCGGCGCACTTTTGATTTTCACCGCAGCTAAAATGCTTTTGCAAAAAGAGGATGATAATTTTGACCCGGGCAATTCTCTTATCTTAAAACTATTTAAAAAAATTATGCCGCTAAAATCTGACTACCACGGCGATAATTTCCTGGTACTGGAAAACGGCAAACGCTTTGCCACGCCGTTGTTGGCAGCCGTACTTGTTATAGAAATGAGCGACCTTATTTTTGCCGTGGATTCTATCCCGGCGGTACTTTCTATCACGCAAGATACGTTTTTAGTCTATTCTTCTAACATTTTTGCAATTATCGGTTTGCGCTCGCTTTATTTCTTACTGTCCGGCATGGCAGGAAAATTCCCTTATTTAAAATACGGAATTTCCGTGATTTTATTCTTTGTGGGGGTCAAAATGCTTTTGTCCCATACAATAGAAATTCCCATTGTGCTTTCTCTGGGAGTAATTGTGGGTATCTTGGCCATATCGGTACTGGCCAGCAAAATGTTCCCCCCCGCGCAAACCCAAGGCTAGACAGCGGGATAATTATTTACTACAATATAGGTACGAAATTTATCTTAATTAAGGAAGGAAACTATGGCGTATAAATGTGCAGTGTGTGGCAAAGCCCCGGTATCCGGCGGTTCTTACAGCCACTCCAACATGAGAACAAAAAGAAGTTTCAAACCGAATTTGCAGAAACAAAAAGTAGTGTTAGACGGCAAAACGCAAACTGCGTACGTCTGCACCGGCTGCATTAAAAGCGGTTTGGCAAAAAGACCGACCAAATAAGTCGTTTTAAAACGAAACCAGCCCGCGCTTATACTAGCATAGTGCGGGCTTTTTTTCAAAGGAGACTCTTTACGTTTTACAAACGGCTGGCTGTACTCTTATTAGGCACTCTGGTAGCCTTTTCTTCTTACGCGCGCGCGCAAGCGCCCGCGGCGGATGAGTTGGACCCTAACGGCCCGTGGATGATTTGTAATATTGCGGTGGACGGTTTAAAAAATATCCGTAAAAAAACCGTCACCAAGGCCGCTTCCGCCAAAAAAGGCGAATTGTATGACCGTTTTCAAATTTCCGAAGATGTACAAGATATTTCCGCGTTAGGCAACTTTAACAGCGTGGAAATAGATATCACCCCCATTTCCGGCACCCGCAAAGACAAAGAAAGTAGCGAAGTGTACCCGTGCCACCGCCTCACTTACATCGTCACCGAAAAACCCATTTTTGACCATATCTTCTACGAAGGACGCAAACACTTGGGCAAAGGGGCTATTACCCAAGCCATGACGCTCAAAATTAAGGACCCCTTTAACGAAACCAAATTACAAGGGGACTTGGAACGCATCAAGGCCAAATACGCCGAAAAAGGATACATCAACGCCAAAATAGACTACGCCCTGACCCAAAAGCCCGAATTGGGAGCAGTGTATGTAACTTTAAAAATTGAAGAAGGCGACCGCGTGCGGGTCGGGCAAGTGGAATTAAACGGTGCGGATGAACTTCCTGCTAAAAAAATCTTAAAAAAAGCATCTAACCGCCCCGGCAAAGTTTTCAAACCACAGAACCTGCAAAAAGACTGGGTGAAAATGATGCTCTATGGCCGCAACAAAGGGTACAGCGAATTTAATCTCTCCACGCCCGACGTAAAATTAAATGCTGAAAAGACACAAGCAGACCTTACGTACAACATAACAGAAGGTGAAAAAGTAGATTTCGGCACCGTTACGTTTGAAGGAAACAATGTGTTTACCCCCGAAGAATTAAACAAACAAGTGTTCTTCCGCAATGGACATTTGTATAATCAGAAAGATTTTGACGATACCATTACCGCTATTCAAGAACAATACGCCAACAAAGGGTATTTGCAGGCACGCATCAATCCCATTAAAGATATTCGAGACGGGAAATTAAATTTAACTTTTGATATTTCCGAAGGCCATATTTTCTATGTTGACCACGTGGACGTAACCGGTTATCAACACACTAAAAAATACGTCTTTACGCGGGAACTTTCCATTCATCCCGGCGATTTGTACGATAATGCCAAAATCCGCCGCAGCCAAACCAAAATTTTAAACTTAGGTTTTATTAACGACGTACAAATTGACCTCCAGCCCACCGCCGATCCGAACAAAGTAGATTTGGATTTCAACGTAGTGGAAGGGCGGCCGGGCATGTTTACGGCCGGGCTTGCCATGAGTTCTATGGACGGTTTGTATGGCGAATTATCCCTCAACCACATGAACCTGTTTGGTCGGGCACAACGCTTGTCACTGCGAACACTGTTTGGTAAAGAAATTTTGGATTATACCGTCAGTTGGTCCACGCCTTGGATCTACGACCATCCCACTTCTTTAGGCGTAGATTTATTTAATACGCGCCGCTACCGTTCCTTCTCTACCGACAACCAGGCCTATACCGAAAAACGTATCGGCGGACGTGTCAGATTAGGGCCGCGCTTCAACGACGATATCTATCAATTATCGCTAAGTTACTCGTTTGAAAACATTGATATTTACGATGTAGAAGAACGCTTTAAATGTGCTAACGGACAAAATTCGGCTACGTGTATCGCCGAAGGAAAAACTAACATGTCCACCATCAGTACCGATTTCGCAATTGATACCCGCGATAATATCTGGGACCCGACTACCGGTTGGCGTAACTCCCTGGGCTTAGCCTTGGCCGGCGGACCGGTCGGCGGAGATTTAGATTTGTGGTACTTGAATGCCCGCTCCATTTTCAACTATACGGTGCTCAACGTGGGCGGCAATTACCCGATTGTGTTTGTACTGTCCAATAAATTCGGCTCCGTGCAAGCGTATGGCCGCACTCACGAAGTTCCGCCGTTTGAAAAGTTTTTCTTAGGAGGTGCAGATACCGTGCGCGGTTATGAACGTGCCGGCGAAATCGGCCCCGAATACGGCGGAGATATGTATTACGTCATGAATGCGGAATTACGCTTCCCCTTGGCGCGGGAAGGACGGCGCAACATGGCCCAATTTGCTTTCTTCTTTGATTTGGGTAACTCGTGGAACAAGTTTGACGATATTGATTTTTCAATGGGGCCGGACGAAAAACAATTTAAAGCCGGCGTCGGGGTTGGGTTACGTTTCACCACACCGTCCTTGCCGATTCGTATTGACTGGGGGTATGGCCTCAACCATGCTCCGGGCCAAGACCGTTCCCATTTTTACTTTAACATCTCTAACATGATGTAACGCTTATGAAAAAAATAGCGGTAAGTGTTATGGTAAGTTTTTTACTTCCCGTATGCGCAGTAGCACAAACGGGGGTGGAGAACTTGTCTAAAGAGGAAGAAGCCGTCGTAGCCGCTATCTTATCTAAAGCCAACGAATCGCAAGAGCAACCGGCCCCCGCTGACCCGGCCGATAAAATTGTGTTACCCGAAAAAACCAAGCAAGAAGCATTGGAACAGCACCAGGAACTCCCCCCGCAAGAAGCTGGCGACGAGCCGGAAGAAGAACCGGAAACGGAAACAGAACCATCTCCGGAAGCTGCGGCCAAATGTTTAACTGTTGCATTCGTGGATATAGATGAAGCATTTAATGCACATCCGCGCACCATTGCCGTTAAAGAGCAGATCCGCTTAAAAATTTTATCCAAAGAAGACGAAGTCCGCGGGGCCAAACAGTTAATTATGGCGCTGGAACAAGAAAACGAACAATTGGCAGCCCGTGTGCGGGAATTAAAACCGTTCTACAAACGCATTGTAGTAGAAACGCAACCGCTTTTGCCGCGAGTGGAAGAACCGGCCGACGCATTGGTGCTGGGCAACTTACTTAACCGCTTAACTTTTGCCGGTGCGGAAAGCATGGCGGGCTCGCCCTTAAACACCCCCGCCCAAATTGACGAGTTAGCCGCGCGTATTGCTTCCAATAAAAAAATTATTGCAGAGCGCAACTTTTTTATTGATAATTATAAATATACAACCCGCGAAGAAATTATTTCGCTGGAGAAAAAAGAAGTAAACGAGATTTTGCAAGATATCTATAAAGAAATTAAATCCTTCGCCAAAAAACGCAATATCGGCGCGGTAGTCCGCAAAGAAGATGTGCTTTATGGCGAAAAGCCGGTCAACGTAACCAAAGATTTTATTAACCGGCTCAAAAAATCAAAAAAATACCGCAAGCGCGGTAAATAGAGGTCTTCTATGCAAACATTAACTGTAACCGAAATTGCCAAAATCACCGGAGCGGAACTGGCTCCCGGGACAGACGTGCACATTACCCGTTTATGTGCTTTGGATGAAGCACAACCGGGCGGTATCTGTTATTTAACCTCTGTAGAAAAAACGGATTTATTAAAAGAATTAAAGGCCTCTGCTTTGATTGTGCCCGCAGAAGCCAAAGATAAAAAACTCCCTTTTGAAGGCGCCTTACTGTACGCAAAAAACCCGGAATGGGCTTTCATTACGCTTATGAAATACATTGATGCGGCCCGCCAAAAACACACACCCGGCATCCATCCCACCGCCGTTATTAGCGACAAAGCCACTTTGGGCGCCAACGTATCCGTCGGGGCGTACACCGTTATTGAAGACGGCGTAACCATTGGCGATAATACGGTTATTTTCCCGCAATGTTACATCGGTAAAGATGTAACCATCGGTAAAAATTGCTACATTTATCCGCAAGTCGTCATCCGCGAAGATTGCGTATTAAAAGATTACGTTATTTTACAAGCCGGTGCACGGATCGGCTCGGACGGATTCGGATTTACATTTCATGAAGGCCGTCACCAAAAAATTCCGCAAATCGGCAACGTGATATTGGGTAACGATGTAGAAATTCAATCCAACGCCTGCGTGGACCGCGCTAAAATTTCCAGCACTGTCATTGGCGACAACACCAAGATTGATAACTTGGTGCAAGTCGGGCACAATGTGCGCGTGGGAATGAGTAGTATTTTTTGCGCCCAAGTCGGCATCGCCGGCACGACGGATATCGGTAACGGCGTTATTTTGGCCGGACAAGTAGGGCTGGCCGGGCATATGTCCATCGGGGATCGTGTCCAAGTGGGTGCCCAATCGGGCGTGATTAGTTCCATTCCCGCCGGGCAAAATTTCTTTGGCTATCCCGCTATCCCCCAGCGCGAGGCATTAAAGCAAATGGCCATTTTGCGTAAATTGCCGGATATGTATAAAGATTTTAATGCATTAAAAAAACAATTGGAAGAAACCGAAAAACTTTCGTTCTTCGGCAAACTTAAAAAATTATTAGGAATATAGTTATGAGAAAAACGCTTGCCTCTACCGCCGTTGTAAAAGGAATTGGCCTTCATACAGGAGCCCCTTCCGTCATGACGTTTAAACCGGCAGATAACGGCATTACCTTTTTACGCACGGACCTTCCCAATGCGCAACCTATTTTAGCGCATGTGAGCCAAGTAGGCTCTACCCTGCGCGGAACGAATTTGAAAAACCAAACCGCCGAAGTATGGACGGTAGAGCACGTGCTTTCTGCATTGCATGCTTTAGGCATTACAGACGTAGCCGTAGAAATGGACGGCCCCGAACCGCCCGTGACGGACGGTGCCAGCGACGTATATGTAGATACACTTTTGGCCGCCGGACTAAAAGATTTGCAAAGCGAACAACCGGTACTGAATATCAAACATAAAATTACCTATTCCAGCGGTAATATCGTTTACACCGCCGAACCGGCCGATAAACTAACTTTCACTTTTTTATTCTTGCACAAGCACCCGCTCGTGGCCCGGCAAGAATATACGCTGGAATTTACGCCGGAGCATTATAAAAATGAAATTTCCCGCGCCCGCACCTTCGGGTTTGAAGAAGAATTGGCGTTTTTAAAAGCCCACGGCCTAGCCAAAGGGGGCAATTTAGAAAACGCCGTCATCGTTGGGAAAGATAAATTTATTAACGAACTGCGCTATCCGGATGAACTGGTGCGCCATAAAATCTTAGATTTAGTGGGCGACCTAAGTTTAACCGGACGCAAATTACCGCCGCTTAAAATTACATGCACGTGCGGCGGGCACAAACACAATGTTATTTTTGCTAAAATTTTATTAGCAAACTCGGAGGACAAATGAGCGCCAAATCAGCCAGTCTAAAAGATTTCTTAACGCGCCCCGTTTTAGAAACATACGATACCCAACATATTAAAAGAAATATCCCGCACCGCGAGCCATTTCTGCTCGTGGACGAAATCCACGTACTGGAACCCGGGAAAAAATACGTTGGTATTCATCAAGTCCGCGCGGACGAATATTATTTTAAGGGACACTTCCCGGGCAGCCCCGTCATGCCGGGCGTGCTGGTAGTGGAAAGCATGTCGCAAGCGTTTGGCGGTTCCATTATGCAAGCCGTTTCTAAGGGGAACAAAAAACTGTTGCCGCTCTTTTTAAGCATTGAAGAAGCTAAATTTCGCGGCATGGTGCAACCCGGCGATAAATTAGAAATGCCTATTGAGATTTTACGTTTAGGAAAGATATCAAAAATCTATGCAGAGGCCTATGTAAATGGTAAACTGTGTGCACAGGCCACGCTCAATTTTATTTTAGGAGAATCCCATGACTAACATCCACCCCACTGCCGTTATTGACCCCTCGGCCAAAATTGACTCTTCTACCCATATTGGCCCTTATACAGTTATCGGCAAAGGGGTTACAATCGGTAAAAATAATAAAATCGGCCCGTTTTGCGTGATTGAAAATACTACCATGGGCGACAATAACGAAATTATCGCCAGCGCATTCATTGGGGTAAAACCGCAAGATTTATCTTATAAAGACGAACCTACCCGTGTTACCATGGGCAGTGGCAACCAAATCCGCGAGTGCGTGACCATTCACCGTTCTACGAACGTAGAAGATCCTACCACCTTGGGAGATAATTGTTTACTCATGGCCAATTCTCATATCGCGCACGATTGCCACCTGGGAAGTAATATCATTATCGCCAACAGCACCGGCATTGCCGGGCACGTGCATATTGAAGACCGGGTGGTTATCTCCGGCATGGTGGGCGTGCACCAATTCGCCCGGGTAGGTACCATGGCTATGATTTCCGGCGGCACGATGGCCCCGCAAGACATCCCCCCCTATTGTATTGCACAAGGGGAACGCGCCCGCTTGGTGGGTTTAAACATTGTGGGTATGCGCCGGGCCGGGTTATCCCGCGAAGTGATGCTTTCTATCCGCCGTGCATTTAAGACGTTATTTAGAAGCGGAAAAATGTTGCAAGAAGCCATTAACGAGGTGGAAGCCACGCACCCGTGCGCCGAAGTGCAACATATGTTAGATTTTTGTAAAAATTCACAACGCGGCATTACCGCAGCCAAATTAAAAATGAGAGAAACCGACGGTGAATAAAATTGGTTTGATTGCGGGCGAAGGGAAAATGCCCATCTATATTGCTCAAAAAGCACACGCCAACGGCTACGAAGTCATAGTGGCAGGCGTGAAAGGTAATGCCTTTGCGGCGGATTATCCGATGGCAACGGCTTTTATTTCGCTGCGTTTAGGGCAAATGGGTGCCTGCATCCGTTTTTTTAAAGAACACGAAGTCAAAAAAGTAGTTATGGCCGGGCGCGTGCAGCACACTTCTATTTTTTCTAACTTAATGCCGGATTTGCGCGGAGCCAAATTTTTAGCTTCTTTAAAAAACATGCAGACTAAAAATATCCTCTCGCGCGTAATTAACGAATTTAAAAAAGACGGAATAGAATTTGCAAGTTCCGCTTTGTTTTTAGAAGATTTTATGCCTCCCAAAGGTGTATTATCGGCCCGCAAACCTTCCGCAGAAGAAGAACAAGTGATTGCTTTTGGTTACCAAACCGCCAAACAGCTGGCCGGCATGGATATTGGGCTTACGTGCGTAGTGAGTCAAAATGCCGTGATTGCGGTAGAAGGCATGGAAGGCACTGACCGCTGTATTCTACGGGCCGGGGAGCTCGTACGTGAAAGCGCCGACAAAAAAGCCACCGTGGCCGTGGTAAAAGTAGCCCGCCCCAATCAAGACAACCGCTACGACCTGCCGGTATTGGGAAAAGGCACTATAGAAACGCTGGCTAAAGCCGGGTTAGAAGTTGTAAAACTGGCCGACAAACACCACATTTGCCTTACAGCCATATAAAATTCCATTAACAACAAACACATTTCCCTTGGGTATCTACGGGAATATTTAACAAAGAGGAGTAATCTAAACTTTGCGTTTCGGCGTCCGCTCGTTGGATATGAAATACCGCCCGGCTATTATGCTTAATGGGCCGCACAACTACAATTACAAAAAAAGGAGTGGTTTCCTTATGGGGGGTACGGTCGTTTTCCCCGCCCTTTTGGAGCGTTTATAAAAAGCGCCCGATTGGAAAAGAAATTTTGTATGTTTGAGCGAAGCGAGTTTACGAAATTTCCCAATCGGTCTCTTTTTCTCACATGAGAAAAAGTATAGAGAAATTTCTTTTCAAGTTGCTCTCTTTATGGTAGTATGTAAGAGGGTATTCTCGCCTTGGAGCGGGAGTGTGCCGTATTACTTTATTATATAGAGGATTATACCATGACTACTAGAACACCTATTATTGCCGGAAACTGGAAAATGCATAATACCATTGCTGAGGCCGCCGCACTCGTTACATCACTCGCCAAAGCCGGAAATAAAAATAAAGCCGAAATCATTGTGGCTCCGTCTTACACCGCTTTACATATTGTTACCCGCCTTACCAAAGATACCGAAATTCAAGTAGCTTGCCAAGACGTACATTGGGAAGATAAAGGGGCCTTCACCTCGGCCATTTCTCCTATTCAAGCCAAAGATGCCGGGGCGACCCTCACTTTAATCGGTCACAGCGAACGCAGAAGCGTATTTGGCGACACCGACGAAATTTTAAATAAAAAAGTAGCCGCTGCCTTGCGCCATGGACTTAAAGTAATCTTCTGCGTAGGTGAAACTTTACAAGAACGCGAAGCCAATAAAACCATGGACGTTATTGAAGGCCAACTCAAAAACGGCTTAAAAGATTTTACCGCCGAACAATTAAACGGCATTATCATTGCCTACGAACCGGTATGGGCTATCGGCACCGGAAAAACTGCCACGCCCGAACAGGCGCAAGAAGTACACGCCGCAATTCGTGCCTACTTGGCCAAAACCTACGGAAACGATTTTGCACAAGCCACCCGCATTCTGTACGGCGGCAGCGTGAAAGATTCCAACGTGGACGAAATCATGGCAAAACCCGATGTGGACGGCGCTTTAGTGGGCGGGCAATCCTTAATTGCGGAAAAATTTGCCCGAATTATTAACTTTAACTAATAGGTATTTCTATGAACGAAGCGAAACTCATTGACCATACATTACTCAAACCAACTGCCAGCCAGGCAGATATTGCCCGCTTGTGTGAAGAAGCACGCCAATATGGTTTTTGCAGTGTTTGCGTAAATCCGTATTGGGTAACTTTTGCCAAAGAACAATTAAAGGGTTCTGATGTAAAAGTTTGCACGGTCATTGGGTTTCCGCTAGGGGCTTGCACGACAGCAGCCAAAGCCAACGAAACAAAAGATGCCATTGCAAACGGCGCAGATGAAATTGATATGGTTATCAATTTAGGTGCGCTTAAATCACAAGATTACCAAACCGTACTGGCAGATATACAGGCCGTACGAAATGCTTGTGAAGGACACGTTTTAAAAGTTATTATTGAAACGTCCCAATTAACGGACGAAGAAAAAGTAACCGCCTGTAAACTGGCTGCTAAAGCCGGGGCGGACTTTGTAAAAACTTCTACAGGTTTTACCGGTGGCGGAGCGACCGCTGCCGACGTGGCTTTGATGCGCCGCTCCATTCCCGCACAGATGCAAGTGAAAGCCTCGGGTGGGGTGCGCACGCATGCTGATTTAGAAGCCATGGTGGCAGCAGGGGCAACGCGCATCGGCGCGAGTAGCGGCGTTAAAATTATTGAGGGAAAATGATAGAGCATTGGGATATTGTTAAGCGGTTAGATCCGCAAACAAATAAAACGATTTATTCACTCGTAACAGACGGGGCTGAACCGGATGCACGTTTGATTGCAAAAAAATTACAAGGCTACATCCAGCCACCCGTACCGGCAGAACCTCCTTTTGTATTTGCATTTGCATTGCCGGAAGATGTGGACGAAGAAACCCTGGCCAAGATTCGCACAGCCGCCGAAGAAGCGGTGGAACAATCCGGTAAAATTAACCAATTTGTACCCGGTGGTGTACTGGGGGATCCTCTTTTTAACGCGGAAAATGCACAAGATTCTTCCGGCAACATTAATACAGAAGACAGTTTTTTCAAAACACCGCAAGAACAACCCGCTCCGGCCCCCACACCACAGGCTGCTCCGGAAAAAGGAAAAGAAGAAATCACCATCAGTGATAAAGATATGTTAATTAAAGACATGGAAGGCACCATGTTAGATAAAATGCCGGTAGAAGATATCTTCGCCGCCAAAACAAAGTACGATTTATTTATGGACGTAGATAACACGGAAAGCTTGAAATTTGCCCAGCAAGAACGTGACAAAAAAATAAACGAATTGGCCGACGGGAAAAGCGATTTGGAAGAATCTTTCAATATATTTGAACAAAAAATAAAAGACCAAACGTGTATTATGGATTTAGATGATGTAAAAACCATAACCGGGAAACTTGCTAAAAAAGATATGGGATTTGCTAAACACGCTCAAATCAATGAGCCCGCAAAAACGCCCAATGCGGGGAAAGAACCGGATGATTTGCCGGAAATTCGCACCTTGCATAATGCTCCGTTGGCCACGGAAGAAAGCACTTCCCCGCTGCCGGACGTTACCCCCAGCACAACGGAAAAATTGGGAAAAAGGAATACGCCCTCTATTGATTTGGATGCACCGGCTGATTCAAACAATCACGTTAATTTGGATACTTCCTCTACATCTAACGGCTCAATCATGCCGGAAGAGGAAGAATTAGGAAAAACAATGTACACCAATGCCATTCCGGAGCAAGAAAACTCTGCCGGTTCTTTTATGCCGGAAGAAGAAGAATTGGGAAAAACGATGTACACTCATACAATTCCCGATGAAGATGTAACTCCGGTGCAAACCGAAGAACAAGCAGAAGAGTTGCCGGAAATTTCCACCCGGGAACAAAGTGTAGAAGTATTAGAACAAACTTTCCATTTGGATACGTCTTTGGATCAATCCGTCATGAAATCCATATATGAAAAATCTTTTCACAAAAAAGAGGACGCGCCCAAAACGGTAATTAAAAGACGGGTCATGGAAGAATCTTCCGCCGCCAGCAAAGTGCCTGTTGAACCCGCCGTAAGCGAGAACACACAAACGATTCCTACCGTGCGTTTGAAGAAAAAAGAAGTTCCCGCTCAACAAGAATCTTTAGCGTCAAATTCGTCAGGGGAGAACGTTATGGAAGAACCAGAAAAAACTACTTTTCGTATTCGCCGCAAACCTCAACCAGCTGCACCCAAGCCACCCGTGCCGCCAGCGCCCAAACCGCCTGTACCACCGGCTCCCGCTGCACCGGCCGCCCCGGTTGCTCCCCAACCGGCTGAACCAGTAGCAGCGCCGGCTTCCCCTGCCCCGGCACCTGCGCCGCAACCTCAAACGCCGGCCGTATCAAAAGCGGAAGGACAAGCCCCGGCGGAAAAAACGACCACCATTGATCACTCGCTGGAGTTGCCGATTTCCGAATTAAAGAAACATAACTGGCCGCTAGAAGTTCCGTTGCGCCCGACTTATACGTTGGAAAATATGGTTATGTCGGTCAACCGTTTTGCGCATGCTACGGCTATCTCCGTCATTGAAAACCCGGGCAAACTGTATAATCCGCTCGTGTTGCACGGGCCCACCGGCACCGGGAAAACTCACTTCTTAAACGCCATTGCCTATGCGTTTTCCAAAAAATTCGGCCAAGAAAATATTTTCATGACCAACGGGGTGCGTTTATCCCGTGGAATTCAACGCTATGTAATGGAAGGGAATATTGAAAAATTTGAAAAGTTCATGGATACCGTCAAAGTGCTGTTGATTGACGACATCCATTTGTTGGCCATTAACGAGCAAAACCGGACACACGTATCGCAACTATTGAACCGGTTTTTAAAAGAACAGAAGCAAATTGTCATTACTTCCAAATATCCGCCGGAAAGTTTAGCGAAATTGGAAGAATTAATTCGCTTTAAATTGGATTCCGGCTGGATTTCCGAATTAAAACCGGCCAGCGGATCTACGCATTTAAAAATCGTCAAAAAGATGCTGTTGGATAGCGGTGTAGATTTGAACGATAACCAAATTGAAACGTTCTTTGGTAACGAACACATGACGTTAAGCACCATCGTGCGCAGCGTACACCGTTTAAAAGTATTGGAAAATTTAATTTTCCCACACATCCCGGTACAAGAAAGATCTCAAGCCAACATTTTTGAAAAATTATTGGCCACCACCGGGGAAGACCTTACCAGTGAACTGTCCAACCGCGACCCGGACGATATCCCTCAACTCACCACCACCGGCAACGGCGAATGGGGACGCTTGGGATTCTTCTATCCGCAAAACTGTTCGGACCAACTAAACTGGATGGTCTATGCTTTGCAACAGCGTGCCAAGGAACTGAAAATTGAAGGCGGATTTGAAATGGCAGTACGTTCTTCGTACGATACGAAAAACATCATTTCTTCTGCATTCAAAATTGCCAACTTGTGCGACAATAAAAAATTAAAAGGTGCTGTTATTTTAGGGCCTTCTGTTACAACATGTGATCCGTCCATCCGCGAGAATTTCTATGATATTCTAACCCATATGTTGGAAATTATGTTAATTCGTTGCGGCATTATTAACATGGAGTCGCTACGTACTCCCAGCACATATGTAAAAGTGCTTTCCGAATTATTGAGGTAATCTATGAAAAAAATATACATTCTCTTCGTGGCCGCTTTGTGTTTAGCGGCATGCACGTCCACGCTAAAAAGTGCCGTTAAAAACGGAGCAATTGCGCCTTCTTTTAATGATACGTTACTCACCAGCGATTACCTGTGGGTGCGCGGTTTTGGGGCAGCCAACCCGAAACACCAAACTGATTCTCAACGCCGTATTATGAGCCGGGAAGCCGCCATTGCTCACGCTTACCAGCGCGCCAGCGAAGTCTTATTCGGAGCCAATTTAGAATCCAATATCCAAGTAGTGGATGCCATTTCGGACACCAGCACGATTCGTTCTTCCTCTGAAGGAATTATCCGGCAAATGGAACTCGTTTCTACCGAATATATGGACGACGGCGGATGCGCTGTGATTATGCGTTTATCCCGCGAACAACTTAAAAAAGCCGGCATAGACCCGGAGGCTACTAAATGAAAAAACTGTTTTTATTATTTCTTAGCAGCAGTTTATTATTAAGCGCGTGCGGCTCACTACGCATTGGCCCCAAAGGGGAAGGCGAGTATGTAACCGCCGAATCGCTTGTTCCATACGATGAAAACAATTTGCGTCAAACTAAAAAAGATGGTATTTTAGCCGCCCAAAAAGCCGCCGTGGAAAAAGTGGCCGGCATTTTTATTTCTTCTGCTACCACCGTGGACCAAGCACAACTCGTAGAAGATAAAATTACTTCTAAATCAGCCGGATTTATCCGCCATAGCAATGTCCAAAAGGCCTACCGCAAAGGAGATGATTGGTACACCAAAATCAAAGCCATGGTGCTTGTAAAAGACATTGGGGACATTATCAAACAATCCGAAGCGGAGGCTTTTGCCAAAAAGACGGCTGTCTTAGTTACTTCCCGGGAAGTAATTGGCGAAGATATTTCTTTAAAGCAAGATTGCAAACAAGCTATTTACCGGGTGTTAAAAAACCAATCTTTCTCGCTTATTAACGGGGATAATTTAAGTCAAAACAACATTGATAACCCCAACCCCACTATTGATAAAGCCCGCTCGGAAGGGGCGCGCTTTGTGATCGTGGCGGATGCGCAAACTAATCCGCTGGTGGCCTTGACCACTACGGCTTCGCCTTTCCAAACTTATCGCGCACGCGCCAATATCCGTGTTTATGCTTCCAACAACTATGCGGTAGTGGCCGAAGGCGCCCAACAACAAAGCGGTTTGGATCCCTTGCCGGACATTGCGGCCCAAAAATCTATCTCTGCCGCTTGCGAAGCAGCTGCTAAACAATTAGTGGAACCCGTCAATGCGGCTATCAATTCCGCAAAAGTTTTCAATGTAACCGTTAAAGATGTTAACACCATTGAACGGTTAAAACAAATTCAGGATATTTTTAAAGATTTGCGAGAAATTGAAGAATACAACTTAGTCCGTTACGCAAATTCCAGTGCGTATTTTGAAGTGTCGGCCAATATTTCTTCTCCGGAAGAATTAACCGCTAAAATTATCCGCAAATATAGTGTGAACTTTACGGTTTTGTCTATTACGCCGTCCGTCATTGTGCTCAGTTTTAACTGATATGTTAGCCAACGTCTGCACCGGAGCCATTAAAGGCATAGAAGGTTTCCCTGTTTCTGTAGAAGTGGACATCGCCCCCGGCATGCCCACGTTAGCAGTTGTCGGCCTTCCGGATGCAGAAGTAAAAGAAAGCAAAGAACGCGTCGTAGCCGCTATTCGTAATAGCGGGTTTGATTTTCCGTTAAAACGTATTACCGTTAATTTAAGCCCGGCGGAACTGCGCAAAAGCGGCACCCAGTTTGATTTGCCTATTGCACTGGGCATTTTGGCTGCCAGCGAGCAACTCTCCCCC
>CADBFX010000010.1 GCA_902794125.1 uncultured Elusimicrobium sp.
TACCACTCCGTTTATGCTTACCGGGCCGCGAGTTTTTTGCTTACTTTTTGTCGGAACAAAAAGTAAGAATAGCCTTTTCTTGGGAGAAGAAACAGAAAGGGCTTGTAATCGTTTTTTTTTTTGATAAATTCTATTTATAGATAAAATCCATCAAAACAGGAGTAAAGAAATGAAAAATGCATTAAAACGCGGTTTTACATTAGTGGAACTGTTAGTAGTAGTATTAATTATTGGTATATTATCCAGTGTAGCGTTGCCGCAATATACAAAAGCTGTTAAGAAAGCCAAAGGGGTAAAAATGATTACGGCGGCTAAAGCCCTAGCAGATGCCATGAATATGGCCTATTTGGAGGACGGAAGATATCGGCGAGAGTATATGGATTACGGAGGTTTTGATCGCTCAGGGGATGACTTTGATATAGATATACCTGCTTTCCCAGCAAAAGGCGATTTCTTTTCATTACAAGCTTGGCCAGAAGGTTCTTCTCGTGCGACTGTTAGAATTATGGTGTATTGTACGCGTAGTAGCAGTGATCCCCATTCTTGTTCAGATTGGACTTATCACGAAAATCCTACTCTTTATTATAATTTGTCAAATGGGAAAATAGCCTCTATTACTTGCGAGGGCAGTGAATGTAGCAGTTACTTCCCCGGGACAATGCTTTCTTCTCAGTAAGTAAGATTAATAAGATTTATAAAAACACCCGCTCAAAAGAGCGGGTGTTTTTGCAAGGGTTTGTAAAAAACTACGGAATCGAGTCCATAATTTGGCGAAGTTCTTCTTCGCTTTTGTCGCGTACTTCAATCGTTTTTTCTTTGCCTTTAGCCCCTTTGACGATAATAATGCTTTCTTCGCCAACGGAAAAAAAGTCTGACAGGAAGGTTTTCATAATAGAGTTTGCGGCGTCATCGTCCACTTTTTTATTTTTAATTTTTACGCGCAACACGCTGCCGATACGGCTGATTACTTCGTTGCGGCCGGTAGTAGGAATTAAACGAACTTTAATAATCATAAACCCTCCAAATGGGTGGCAAATAATTTACTGCCAATGCGCGGAAGAGAAGATCCCTCTTCCACAGCTACTACAAAATCTTCACTCATTCCCAAAGATAAATACCGTTCTTTCGCGGTAGCAAAATCTTCGTCAAAAGCTTGTTTTACTTCTTTAAACAACTTTCGCAATTCGCTCTCACTAGCGGCTTGGGGGGCTATGCCCATATATCCGCAAACTTGTAGCGAAGGCAGTTCCTTGAGCCGACGGACCAATTGCCGGGCCTGTGCTAACGGCAAGCCGGACTGGGTGGCCCGTTGCGTTAGTTTTACTTGTACCAGCACCCGCAATACTTTGCCGACAGGTGCATGTTTGCTAAGCAGTTGGGCCGTTTCAAAATCATCCAGAGAATCAATAAAATCAAAAAGTTGCGCGGCCTTGGCTGCTTTATTTCTTTGTAAATGCCCGATCAGATGTTTTACGGTGTTATAACGAGAAAAATCGGGGCTGGTCCAACGTTTTTCGGCCTGCTGTACGCGTGATTCGCCCACGTGGCGGATCAGGCCGCTTTTTAACAAAAATAACACATCATTATCTTGCGCGTATTTTGTGACGGCAAGCAAGGTAACTTCTTGCGAGGGGCGCCCTGCCTCTTGGCAAGCCCCACACAGGGCATTATGAACATCTTGGTAATTTTTTAAAAGTTCTTGTTCCCTGTCCATAAATTTCCCTTGACATATTATACAAAAATTTACTTTAATACATCAATTTTTTTCTGACGGAATTTGTTCAATTTCTATAAAAATCGGTTTTCTGTCGTCGTTAAATTTCATATTATATATAAGATGCGAAAAACAACCCGAAACGGAATGATTGTGTTGTCTGTTGCCAATGGAATTTTACTATTTGGCTATGGTCTTTCCATTCCATTTTTTACACTTTATCTTATTACCCAACGTCATTTCCCTGCCTCCACCGCAGGGCTTATTATTGCAATGGCAGGGGTTTCACGTTGCTTTTCCAGCGCCATAAGCGGAGAATTATCAGACGTGTTTGGACGTAAAACAGTGATGATGGGGGGCTTGTTATCTCAGGTGGTGGCTATGTTCGCGCTGGGGGCGTGTATAGAGTTTCATGTGTCGGCCCCTTGGATGTTGATCTGCTATTTTTTAAATGCGTTTCTAGGGGCTTTTTTCCGCCCCGCTTCAAATGCCTGGGTAACGGACCATACCTCTCCGTCGCAACGGGTGGAGGCTTTTGGAATTATTCGCATTGGGCTTAATTTGGGTTGGGCGTTAGGCCCGGCAGTGGGGGGCTTTTTAGTAAAGGTTTCTTATAGTGATGCTTTTTACGCCACGGCGATTTTATACGCTTGTACGGTATTGTATATTTCGCGTTGGATTCGGGGAGGCTCAAAGAAAAACCTGCGTAAAAGGACAAGTTTTGCAGAGACAGTTCTTTCTTTAAAAGATATACGTTTGGCTAAACTGTGTTTGTATATAGTTATGATTACAGCGGTTAATTCGCAACTTGTTATTGGTTTATCCGTGCATTGCAAACAATATCTGCAATTCCCGGAATATTATATAGGTTGGTTCTTTGCAATCAATGGCTTGGTAGTAGTTCTTCTTCAATATGCTGCGGCTCGGTTTATGACGAGGCATCGGTTAAGCACCGCCATGTTTTTTGGTTGTAGTCTCTATGCTATAGGGTATGGTTCGGTTGGCTTTTTCCATTCGTTTATTCCGATTGCTTTGGGTGTCTTTTTAGCCGGGATAGGAGAACTTATCGTTTCTCCGGGAGAGCAAACAATGGTATCTAATATCGCTTCTCGCCAAAAACGCGGACGGTATTTGGGAATGTTGATGGTGTTTTATAATTTAGGCGGGGCGGCAGGTTTTTTCTTTGCAGGGATTCTAATGGATTGGTTGGCCCCTCATTATTTGCCCGGGCCTTGGCTCGTAGTCGGAGTATTAGCACTACTGGCTGGATGGGGATATTACCGTATGCGCTATAGTTTAACAGACGAAGAAGATGGAAAAATAAACTCATCCGAGACTCATTTAAAAAAGATACAATAGTTTCCAGGAGGACTTTATGAGAGGTTTAGTTTTTGCTATTTTAACGTTAGTATTAGGGGGCGTAATCGGAATCGGGTTAGAAAAACTCGCTTCTTTTTTACCGGTCCAAATGGCAAGTGCATTAACGCGTGTGTATGGCGTTGGAATTCATCCGCTGGCTATTCATATAACGATTTGCGGCGCCATAGGGCTTGTGATCGGTTATTTAATTATTGAAAAATTTGTACGGAAGTAATATGTATTTAGTATTAGCGTCCAAATCGCCCCGTCGTATAGAATTGCTTGGACAATTGGGCTTTAAATTTGATGTAATTCCTTCCCAATGCAAGGAAGTCAGCACGAAAAAAAGGCCTTCAGCCCGCGTGACGGAACTAGCAATTCAAAAAGCGTTTGATGTAGCTAAAAAATACCCCAACGCCGTTGTTATTGGGGCGGATACACTCGTTTATTGCAAAGGGAAAATTATCGGTAAACCCAAAGACAAAAAAGACGCTCTATGCATTTTGCGCCGTCTAAACGGAAGTTGGCAAAGTGTTTATACGGGAGTGTGTATCGTATGTGCGAGTAAGCATAAAATGCTGTTTGGTTATGATATTTCCAAATGCAAAGCGCGCAAATTAACCGGAGCCGAACTGGAACACTTGGCCGGTAAACATATGGATAAAGCCGGGGCTTATGCCGTGCAAGACGAACAGGACCCGTTTATAGAACGTATCGTGGGTAGCCGCAGCAATGTGGTGGGTTTCCCCATAGAATTTTTTGAAAAATTACTGAAGGAGTTTTTAAAATGATGACACAAACCGACTTGTTAATTATTGGAGCCGGCCCTGCGGGGTGTAGCGCAGCTATTTATGCGGTGCGTGCCGGTATTAAAACGGTCATCGCCGGCGGCAGTGTGCCGGGGGGACAATTATTACAAACGAGCGAAATTGAAAATTATGCCGGGTTTGTAAACCCTGTCGGCGGATATGAAATCATGGATGCCATGCACAAACAATGCAAGCGCTTGGGCGTTGAATTTACGCCGGATGAAGTAGAAAAAATTGAAGGGGAACATACACCTTTTACCGTTACTTGCAAGGGTGGAAAAATTTATCAAGCCACCAGTGTGATTATTGCTACCGGTGCTAAAGCCCGCTGGCTGGGCCTTGCCGAAGAAGAAAAATTTAAAGGACATGGCTTGTCGGCCTGTGCCACCTGTGACGGATTTTTTATGCGCGGTAAAGAAGTATGTGTGGTGGGGGGAGGAAACACGGCTTTTGAAGATGCGTTGTTCCTTTCTCAATTTTGTCCGAAAGTAAGCATTATTCACCGCCGGGAAGGTTTCCGCGCGGACCAAGTAACCGTAGACCAAGTAAAGAAAAACCCGAAAATTCAGCTGGTGCTTAACAGCGTTCCCGAAAAAATTATCGGTACGGATAAAGTAGAAGGAGTGCAAGTAAAAAATGTAAAAACGGGCGAAAGCACTGTCATCCCGTGCGCCGGATTATTTGTGGCTATTGGGGCTGTTCCGCAAACGGATTTCCTAAAAAATTCGTTAGTGGCGTTAGCCGACAATGGTTTGGTGTTGGCCGATGAACGCACCCACACGACGATAGAGGGGATATTTGCGGCGGGCGACTGCACTGATAAGTACTATCGCCAGGCCATTATTGCGGCGGGTTCCGGTGCAAAGGCCGGCATTGAAGCCGCGGCTTTTATTAACAAAAACCGCTAACTTGTTGTCATTTATCAAACCCCTGTCCGCTTAGGCTGGCAGGGGTTTTTTCTAACCCGAAAAAGCCGTTGCCCGGCGAGAAAAACCCCGTTACAATAAAACGAGGAGGAATTTTTCTATGCAACGTGTACCGTTTGATTTTAATGCCGAACGCAATTTAAATGTGCTTTCCAATGCGGCTTTTTTAACTACTCATTTTGAGGGAAAAACCAATGTGATGGTTATCTCGTGGGGAGCGTTAGGGTTTATGTGGCGGTTGCCTATATTTGTGGCCATGGTGCGCCGTAGCCGTTTTACGCATAGTTTGCTAGACAAATCGCGCGAATTTACCGTTACTTTTCCGTATGCGGACCAAACGAAGGCTGTTGCTATTTGCGGGCAAGAATCGGGCCGAAGAATAGATAAATTGGCTGCCAGCGGCCTTTCGGTGCGTGCCGGGCAATCTGTCGCCACACCGGTGTTGGATATTCCCGGTATGCAGTTGGAATGTAAAATCGTGTACGAGCGGTTAATGGGCCCGACACGGTTGGATAAAACCATTAATGAATTGTGGTATGATCGTCAATCCGGCAACTATCACACGTTTTTTATCGGCGAGGTGGTGGATAGTTATTTAACTTTATAAACAGCTTATGACGCCGCGGGAAAAAATAAGTACAATAATTCTATGGACAAACCCAATTTTAAAAGCGGCTTTGCTGTTTTGGCCGGCCTGCCCAATGCAGGCAAATCTACACTGCTTAATCAATTTGCGGGGGGGCTTTTATCAGCCGTTACCCATAAACCGCAAACTACCCGCCAAAATATTTTGGCGATTGCCGAAGGAAATAATTATCAAATTGTATTTGTGGATACGCCCGGCTTTTTAAAGGCCCAGTATAAGTTGCAGCAGACCATGGCGGCGTGTGTGGACCGGGCGGTGGAAGAAGATGCCGACGTAGTATTATTTTTAGTAGATGCTTCCGTTGATTTTGCACCGAATGCCGCACTTGTTGAAAAATTGAAAAAAGTATATTGTCCTATTTTTTTAGTGCTTAATAAAACCGATTTGGTAAAAGATGCCGCCGCCTTAACGGCGTTAGAAGAACGTATCAAACAGCAACTCAAAGTAGCTAAAACTTTCCGTGTGTCTGCCGCTAAAGGAATTGGAGTTGAAAAACTAAAAGAAGCGGTTGCCGCAGTCTTGCCGGACAGCCCGCCTTATTTCCCGCCCGGACAGTGGACGGACCGTTGGGAGCGTTTTTATGCGGCGGAATTTATCCGTGAGCAGATTTTCTTACTTTACCAAAAAGAAATTCCGTATAGCACGTTTGTAGAGATTGAAACGTTTACCGAAAATTTAGGTCCTAAAAATTTTATCCGGGCCAATATCCACGTGGAACGCGAGAGCCAAAAGCCGATTATTATCGGCGCAAAAGGAGCTATGATTGCCAAATTGCGTGAGCGTGCCCAAAAAAGGGTGGAAGAGTTTTTGGGGCGTAAATGCCGGGTGGAATTAAATGTGGTAGTATCGCCGGATTGGCGTAATAATTCCGAACTATTGGAAAAATTCGGCTATATCGTGCGCGATGAGGAGTAATTTGCCTGTTTCAAAAAAGCCCGCCAAACGGCGGGCTTTTTTATGTATAAAAATAAAAAAACCGCAAGCATTATTGCTTGACGGACTTTTGTTTCAGCCGTTTTAGACAGGAGGAAGTTTCTCTTCCCCTGTCCGCCGGCGAACAACGTGGCCGGCTTCAAACTGCTTACTTACGAACCTTTCGGTTCAGTTACATGCACCGCTTATTTGCGGCTAATCATGTAGTTGGCACCGCTAACGTTCTCGCCTACTTTGACGAGCGCTTGGGCGATTTTTTCCAACATCTTTGTCATTTACTTTTGCATCTCCTTTTACAACATACGATAAGGAGTGTCCTTCTTATCTTTCTTAAATATTATACAAAATTTTACAACGCTTGTAAAAAAGGACAGATATAATAACAAATCTAAACAAGGATTGCAACTTTATTTTTCGCTCATTTTCTTTGGGTTTTATATAATATAAGTATGAAAGTGTTACATACCGATTGTTTAGTAGTAGGTTGCGGCCTAGCCGGGTGCGTCTATGCACACCAAGCCGCTAAAAAAGGTTTAAAGACCTTGATGTTGTGTTGCGGGGAATTGTCCCAAGCCAATAGCGATTTGGCCCAGGGGGGAATTGTCTACGAACCGAACCTGCAACTAGATGAACTACTTGAAGATGTCCGGTTGGCTACGGCCGGCCTTTGCAATGATGAAGCCGTTAAAACACTTTCTCAAGCCGGTTGCCGGGCGGTAGAAGAAATTTTTTTAAAAGATGTACAGGTTACTTTTGACCGCGATGAACAAAATAATCTTCGCTTTACACGCGAAGGTGCCCATCGTAAAAACCGTATCATTTATTCCAAAGATACTACCGGGCACGCCATGCTTTCTTCTTTGCAGCGTGCCGTGCAGCAAAACCCGCTGATTACGGTGCAGGAATATGCATCCGCTATTGATTTGTTAACGCTTTCCCATAGTTCGCCCGATCCGATAGACCGCTACAAACCGCTTACGGTGTTTGGCGCGTATGTGTTAGATAATAAAACCGGAGAAGTATATGCTGTTACCGCTAAAAAAACGATTTTAGCTACGGGTGGAGTGGGGCAAGTGTACTGCCACACTACCAACGCCGACCATGCGTATGGGCATGGGATTGCCATGGCGTACCGCGTGGGTGCGCGTGTGATGAACATGGAGTACGTGCAATTTCATCCCACGGTGTTTGCCAAAGGGAAAAGTTTTCTTTTATCCGAAGCGTTACGGGGGGAAGGTGCTATCTTGCGAAATGCGAAAGGCGAGGCATTTATGCCGCGCTACCACGCCTTGAAAGATTTGGCTCCGCGCGATATTGTTGCCCGCGCTATTGAACAGGAACGGTTAAACACGTCGCATGAGTGCGTCTATTTGGATATTACGGCCAACCCCGCCGAAGAAACGAAAAATCGCTTCCCGGCCATTTATAAAAAATGTTTGGAAGAAGGGTTTGATATAACGAAAACGCCCGTGCCGGTAGTGCCGGCCGCGCATTATTTTTGTGGCGGCATTTTTACCACACCACAGGGGCGCACAAACATTTTAAATTTAAACGCAATCGGCGAAACAGCGTGTACCGGTTATCATGGGGCAAACCGTTTGGCCAGCACTTCGCTCCTAGAAGCGGTGGGCATGGGCTATTTATGTGCCCAGGAAGATGCGCAAGATATTGCGCGGGAAAATTTTTACGTTCCCGAACCTAAACCGTGGGTACTCCCTTCTGAAAAACCCGATTTGAATTTAATCAAGCAAGATTTATCCACCTTGCGCCGTACTATGTGGAACTACGTGGGGCTTATTCGCAGTTCCAAACATTTGGGCCGTGCCGAAAAGATTTTGCGTCACTTGCATAACGAAATTGATGCTTTCTATAAAGGTACCGCCCTTTGCCAAGAATTGCTGGATTTGCGCAACGGCACTCAAACCGCGCTATTAATCACGTACGCGGCGCTTAAGAATAAGCGGTCTATCGGATGTCATTATTTATCGGATAAATAATTTAAGAGGCTTTTAAAAATCCCCCGCGGTGGCGGGGGATTTTTTATTGGGAATGTTTTCTGCTGAAGAAGAAGTTTTGATGGTGTTTGTCAAAATACCGTTTTAATAAGATAATAGCCAGCACTGTGGAAACGGCATCCGCCACTGCCGGAGCCAAAAAGACACCATCCAATTTAAAAAACAGCGGCAAGATAAGCACCAGCGGAATAACGAGTAAAATCTGCCGGGAAAGGCTGAGTAGCGCGGCTTTAAGCGGGCGGTTAATGGCCTGAAAGAAACAAGTAGCCAATATCTGTAGCGAAATAACGGGCAGAAATAAATTAAAAATACGTAACACGCGGGCAGATAACGTGATGAGTGCCGTGTCTTGGGAATTAAACACTGTGGCAATCGGCCCCGCAAACACTTCAATAAGAACAAACCCCACACTCGCAATAACCGTTCCCCAACGAATGGCCATTTTAAGTGTTTGGATAGACGTTTTGTATTTCCGCGCGCCGTGATTGTAGCCGATAAGCGGTTGTGCTCCCTGTGCAATACCCAACAGCGGCATGAGCACTAGCGTGTTGACACTGACCGCAATTCCGACGGCCGATATAGCCAAATTGCCACCGTATTTTAAAAGCGCGTGGTTCAAAATTACGTTAAGCAAACTGGTGGCAATTTGAAAAGCAAATTGCGAAAACCCAATAGCAAGGGTTTGTGTTACAATAGATTTTTTTAAAAAACAATCTTTCCAGCGTAAACGGTAGATGCTGTCGCCGCCCGTAAAAAACCACATCACCCACATAAAGGATACGGTTTGTCCACACACGGTAGCGGCGGCAGCCCCTTTAATGCCCCAATGAAAGCCGAAAATAAATAATGGCCCTAACGCGATGTTGATAAAAGCTCCAATAAATTGCGTGGCCATGGCCGTTTTGGGCCGGCCCGACGAGCGGATGAAGTTGTTTAGCCCGGCTCCAATTCCAAAAAGTAGGTAGCCCGGTAAAACAACCAGGGCATAATCGCGGGCATAAGGGAGGATTTGCTCGTCGGCTCCTAAAAAAGATAAGAACGGGTCCAAGAATAAATAACTAAACACCGTAAGCACGACGGAAACAAGTGTCAGTAAAGTAAAACCGTTTCCTAAAATGCGTTGGGCTTCTTCGTGGTTTTTTTCTCCCAAACGAATGGAGAATAACGCATTACTTCCTACCCCGATAAGCGCACTAAACCCCAAAAATAAAAGCCCTAACGGGAACAGTACCGTAATTCCGGCCAGTCCGTTTGCGCCGACGTCTTGCCCAACGTAAATGCGGGAGATGATATTATAAAGCGCATTGACGAACATTCCGGCCATAGCAGGAGCGGAAAATTTAATCAGCAGCGAAGAAAGGGCTTTATCTTTAAACGGATTTTTGGTATTCATACGAAGTTTTATACTCTTTTTATTATTTTATCAAAAAATGAGGGATACTTAAATTTATAAAAAAATGCTTGTTTTTTTTCGCTTTATCTTATACACTTATAATATCTGGGAATGGGAGAAAATTTTATGAAAAAATTATATTTATTGTTGTTGCTGGGGATTTGTATGCCGGCCGCAGCGGAAATGGTTTCAACCATCAGTTATAATCCGTCGCGCTTGGGGCAATATTCTTCGTTGAAAATTGCCAACTCTGCGGCGTTTTTGGGTGGTTTGTCCACCGGGAGTTTGGATATTAATAGTGCTACTACCATGACAAACCAAACCTTGGATAATTTTTCCTTTGGGCTTATCCAAGGGGGAGAAAGCACTATTGATATGGAAAATGTGGTGTTTCACAACTCTTCTAATTGGAGTAGTGCTACGGACGCCTCTAACGAGTCTTTTGCGGCCTTCGGCTCTTCAACTGCTACCGTAAAAGGCGGCGTGGCCACCTTTAGGGCAGATTCGTTTATTAACGAGTTAAGGGGCAATAATTTGCTGCTCAAAGTCAATAAATTGAATACAAGTAACACATTAACTATTAACGGAGAGGGCGGACAGAAACTTTCCGTTGGTAGCCGGGACACAAGAGGTCTCTTTTTAGCGGGAAATGATATCCCTGTTATTTCCACCAATACGGTAATTGATTATAATGGAGACGGTACTCCGTCCGGGAAAAACGTGGTCTTGACTAACAAGGCTGCCTGTAGCTTGAAGTGGGTGAAACGGAAAACGAATGATGGGCAAGAGGTCTATGTCCTTGCCCTGGGAGATCTCTGCCACCCTGAAATTGAATTACCTACGGGTTGTTTAAACCCAACCGGAAGCGTTGGGGCTACTTACACCAGTCTATGTTCTCAAGTATTGGGAACTGATTATAGGGGAACTGTTACCTATACATGCACAAAGGTTACTGCGGGACGGTATACATGGGAAGAGAATACGTCTGCTTGTATTAAAAGACTAGATCCGGATCCTATTGAAGAGGAAGAGGAGGGGAATATTACCTGCTTGACCGGGTTTAGTTGGAAAACCTCCGGGTCGGGTCCGAGTTATGAAGCTAGTTGGCGCAATAACGGTAGAACTATGGATATGAAGTGTGATGGTAGCACCCAGTATATCGGTTGTGCAGCGGGAAAAGAGTGCAATTGTGAGCCGGGGAAGCTCTACGTATGGTACGATACGTACGGATGTCGCAGAGATTCTGAAAAACCCAATCAGAACGAGTCTTATACTAGTAAAATTGGTTGGTATTGTGCTAGATGCGGCAAAGTAACTTCTTTAAGTAAGTGTGCTTCTACACCGAAGAATATGAATGGTAAAGCGTGTAGTACGGGGGGGACCCAAAGCGGCAATGAGATAATAGATTTGTCCGGACACTAATAGTAGTTTGTAGGTAAGCAGCCTTTATCAAAACACCCCGGGTTTGCTCCCGGGGTGTTTTTTCGCCCCCAAGCAGCGGAAAAGTTTTACCAACCGCAAAATGGTATTTTTCCTATGATTAAATGCTAAAATATACCTATCTTACTAAGAAGAGGGTATATATGAAAAAATTTTACCAACTGCTAGTTGCTTCAGCCGCTTTTTTATGTTTGCCGACAGCCGGATTTTCCGCACCGGCTTTAAAAGTGCTTTCCGCCGCACCCAAAGGGTTTCAATCGGCTTCCGGTCGTCAAGCCGTTTCCGTTACGTTTAACAAACCCGTAGCGGCCTTGTCGGAAGATACCGCTTTTTCTGTGGAAGATTGCCCTTTGCAAGTAACCCCTTCTGTTCCGGGCACTTGCCGTTTTGTGGGCACGCAGACGCTTCAATTTGAACCGCTGTCCGATTGGCCCGTAGCCACTCGTTTTATTGCACGGGTGCGCAAAGGGTTTGCATCCCGCGTATCTGCCGAGCAGTTAGCCAATCCCTATACCTTTTCATTTACTACCCAAACCCCGCAAGTGCAAGCCGTCTATCCGCAAACCAACGAACATTGGATCAGTCTAAACCCCACCTTATATGTTGTTTTTAATATGCCGGTGAATGTAAAAGAATTATCCAAGTATGCTTCTTTAACGGCGGACGGACACACCACCGCTGTTTCGGCCCGCCCTATTACCGAAGAAGAGTACACTAAAAATTTTTCTTATATTCCTTCTGCCAAACAAGTAGTTGCCTTACTGCCAACACAGCCCTTACAAAGCGGTCGTTCCTATACGCTTCGTCTGGCCCAGGGTTTAAAAGCACTGGACGGAGAAGAAGGCATGGCGCAAGCCCATACATCCACGTTCTTTACTTATCCGGCCCTTACGGTGCAAGGCACGCTGACAGACGGGTGCTTGCCTTACACACCCGGGGTGCGTTTTTCGTCGCCGGTGCGGCTGCGGGAACTTATCAGCCAGTTGGAAATTTCGCCCGCCACGGCTTTGCGTAAATTGTCCGATTCGGAACTGGACGCCTTGGGTAACGAAGTTGTCATCCGCCCGGAAAATCTGTCCAAAGATATGGCGGCCATTTATAAAAAACGCTATAACGTGACGGATGAAGAACTGAAACAAGGGGCTGCTTTCTTCTTTATGCCTCTTTCCTTTTTAGAGTTAAAAGCCGGCCAACCGGTGACGCTTCGCGTGAGCAAAAATTTGCGGGATATTTACGGTCAAACACTCGGGCAAGATGTTACGATTACCGTGCAAAATAGCGGTTATTGCCCGGCGGCGGAATTTGCCGGCGGGTTTGGCGTGTTGGAAAGTTATTTACCTGCGCGCCTTCCGATAGAAGTGATGAACCTTCCTATCTTATCCGTCCGCGCGGCTCGTTTTAACAAAGAAAATTTTATTCCTTTTGCTCAGCAAAATAGCCGCTATTGCCAGCCCAAAGCGTTGGATAACCCCACCTTTAACGGGCCGTACACTTTATCCAATGTGCGCAATAAGTCATTACGTACTTTCTTTGATTTGTCGCTCTTTAAACCCAGTGCCAAAGACAGCATCGTTTTTACACAAGTAAAATTGCCCCGTAGCGGCGCAGAAGATGATTGCTGGACGGCGGCCACTACCAACTTGACCGACGTAGGCCTCACGTTAAAAACATCGCCTTCTTCCATTTTAATATGGGCTACTTCGTTAGAAACCGGTAGCCCGATGCCTAATCTGGAAGTAGAACTGCGCGACACACAAAACACCATTGTTTGGTCGGGATCTACCGATATGAACGGTTTGGCACGCGCCCCCGGCTGGAAAGAGTTGGACGTAAAAGTTCCGTCTTGGGGACAACCCAAATTATACGCTTTTGCCTCCAGCTTGGGCGGAGACGGCGTTGTCACTACGGAGTTTAACGAGGGCATAGAGCCGTGGCGGTTTAATTTAGATTACGAATATAATCCGCAATCGGCAGCCATGCGCGTTTCCTTGTTTACCGAGCGCGGTATCTACCGGCCCGGGGAAACAGTCTATTTAAAAGGTGTTTCGCGCCGGCTTCAAAAAGGTGCTTGGGCACTACCCAAAGGCCAAAAAGGAACCTTAGTGGTGAGCGACGTCACCGGGCAAGAAATTGTGAAAAAAGAAGTAGCAATTTCCAACGATATGGGTACGTTTAACGAGTCGTTTAAAGTGCCTGCGTCTGCCCATACCGGTATGTGGGATGTTTCCTTTACGCCCGCTGTTCCCGGAACAACGGATCCTTCCTCTTACTATACTTCCTTTCGGGTAGAAGCCGTAAAACAGGCCGATTTTAAAGTAACTTTGCTTGCACAGCAACAGAATTATTTATCCGGACAGGAAGCTAATTTTGCCGGTTCTGCCGTTTATAATTTTGGGGCTCCGTTAGCACAAGTTCCTGCCAAATGGACGCTAAAACGGGAAATGGCTTGGTTTGAACCGAAAGGTTTTAACGATTATACCTTTACGCCGTATTTCTTACGGCAAGATGAGTACCGCCAAAACGGACAAGTGGTATTAAGTTCTTCCGGCAAGACGGACGATAAAGGGGCATTCTCGTTTGCGGCGCGTTTACCGCAAGTGCAAACGCCGACTCAAGTATATGCAGAAGCAGATGTGCAATCGCCGGCGCGGCAGAATTTATTTGCCCGCACTTCGGTTATGGTGCACCCGGCCTCGTTCTATTTAGGGACAAAGGTACTCACGGAAGACGCCCGCGCCGGCCAACCGGTTCAGGTGGAAGTGATTGCGCTGACTACCGACGGCCAACGCACCGATACAACCAACGTGGTTGCCCAAATTCGCAAGATACAATGGTATAGTGTGCGCAAAGTTGGTTTATCGGGCCGTTTGGAATGGGTCAGCGAACGGCAAGAACAGCAACTTCCTTCCCAAACCTTTGATGTGAGTGCGAAAGGTAGCACCTTCTCGTTTACGCCCCAAGAAGGGGGAAATTATCAAGTTACCTTAGTGTCGGCTGATGCACAAGGTCACCAAGTGCTGGGTGGATTTGATGTCATGGTTTACGGCGAAGGCGAGGCCTATTGGCAACGCAACGACCACGATATTTTAACACTGAAACAAGATAAAAATACGTATAAGCCGGGTCAAAAAGCGCGGATTTCGCTGGAATCTCCGTATGAAAATGCGTTAGCACTTGTTACGGTGGAACGGGAAGGCATTTTAGATGCCTGGACGACTTACGTGAAAGGCGGCGCCGATTATGTGGAAGTTCCGATTAAAGAAAATTATTTGCCCAACGTATACGTTAGCGTAACGCTCGTGCGTGGACGTTCCGGTGCGGCCACGGATGAAAAAGGTGTTGATTTGGGTAAGCCGCAAGGAAAAGTCGGTTATGTAAATTTGACAGTGGAACCGGCTTCCAAACGGTTAAATGTAGAAGTAAAAACCAACCGTACTCAGTTCCGTCCCGGTGAAGAAGTTACCGTTAAATTGACCACCAAATCCGGCCGCAAAGGTGTGCCGGCCGAAGTGGTTTTGTGGGCGGTGGACGAAGGAATGTTGGCCTTAACCAACTACAAACGGCCGGACTTATTTAAAGAATTTTATGGTGATCGTCCGATTTCCGTTTTCACGGCTGATAACCGCGCTTACGTAATCGGTCAGCGCAACTTCGGCGAGAAAGGGGAAAACCGCGGAGGTGGCGGCGGTGCCAATGCCAAATTGGGCGGTGCTGATTTGCGCAGTAATTTCTCGTTTGTTCCGTATTTTAATGCTATTGTAAAAACGGATGCAAAAGGGCGCGCAGAAGTATCGTTTAAATTGCCGGATAATTTGACGAAATTCCGCATTTTTGCCGTGGCTGTTCGCACGGATGAATTCGGGGCGGGGGAAACAGAAGTAAAAGTTTCCAAACCGCTGATGATTACTCCTAACTTGCCGCGTTTTGCCCGCAAGGCGGACCGTTTTTCGTGCGGGGCGGTAGTGTATAACTACGAAGATAAAAAAGGACAGCTGACCGTTTCTGCCCAAGCCACGGGAGCGTTACAATTGGCCGGA
Organism: uncultured Elusimicrobium sp.; assembly: GCA_902794125.1. Lineage (GTDB taxonomy): Bacteria > Elusimicrobiota > Elusimicrobia > Elusimicrobiales > Elusimicrobiaceae > Avelusimicrobium. The sequence continues at coordinate 15,273 of CADBFX010000010.1, forward strand.
CCGGCGGTGCAAGGTATATATGTGCCGTTGGGTCAAGCCAAAGCAGTATACTGGCCGTGTGTGGCGGACCAAAACGGAAAAGCCCAAGTAAAATTTGAAGTCAAAGGGGCGAAATCTTCTGACGGCGTTTTAACAGATATTTCCGTTCAGTCTATTGAAAAACCGCAAACACTTGCGTTGTATGCAGCTACGGATTCTAAGCAAAAAGAACTCTTGGATAAGCCGGGCCATTTGGATCCGCAAGCCGCTAACGAAGTAAAAATAGCACTTTCTTCTACGGCTTTGCTGAATTTAAAAGGGTCGCTGGTATATTTGTGGGATTATCCGTATGATTGTTTGGAACAATTGATGTCCAAGATTTTACCGGTGGTGGAAGGTAGTGCGCTGTTGCAAGATTTTAAATTGGCAGACACGAGTGAACTTCGCACCCGCGCCCAAGCCATTTTGGATCGCATTGCTCAGTACCAACACACCAGTGGCGGTTTTGGTTATTGGCCGGATTCTCAGCCGGATCCGTACGTTACAGCTTACACGCTAGACGTATGCGAACGGGCGCGTCAGGCCGGGTTCACTGTACCGACGGCTGAATTACAGAAAGCCGCCAACTGGTTAGAAACGGCTTTTAACAAAAATCAAGTACGGGCGTATAGTTATAGTTCGTATGAAACGGACATTACCCGCGCTTACAGCGTCTATGTGTTAATGATGTATGGCAAACACATGACGGCTCCTTTCAATACGCTCTATGCACAGCGTAATTCGCTGCCGGTACCGGCTGTTGCCTATTTGTTAAAGGCAGCTCATCAATCCAACCGCTCGGAGGCGTTTAAGCAAGCATTGGCGCAACAATTACTCAATAAGGCCGTGCATACGCCGCAATCGGTATATTTTACTGTTCCGGTTTACTTGCCTTGGATTCACATCAACGATGTGACCACTACGGCTTTGGCCTTGGATGCTTTCTTACAAACCAAGCAGCCCTTCGCCCAAGCTTTCCAAACGGTAACGTGGCTCTTGCAGCAACTCAATGCCCAAGGTCATTGGGATTCCACCACTAATAATGCGGCGGTATTTCAAGCCTTGCAACGCTATTACCAAACCCAAGAAACCGCGGTGCCTGATTTTGAAGCGCAGGCAAACGTAAATGGGCAAACAGTGTTATCACCGGTGTTTAAAGGACGTTCAGTGGAAGAAGTGGAAGCGATTGTTCCGTTTGCGCAAGCGTATGCAGACGGGAGCGAAACGTATGTGAATCTTTCCAAAAACGGGGTTGGAACGCTTTATTATTCGTTGGCGCAAACGTACCAGCCCTTGGATTACGACAAGCCCGTACAAGCCGGTTTTAGCATTAGCCGGGCGATTACGGCGTTAGACGGTTCTGCTGTAAAAGAAATTGTAGCAGGCGAGCGCTATCATGTAACGTTGACGGTAAATACACCGGCCGACCGCCATTTTGTGGTAGTGGAAGACTTTGTGCCGGCCGGGTTTGAAATTGTGAATACGTCGCTGGCGACGGAATCGGCCCAACAGGCTCAGCAATTGGCCGGGAAGAATAGATGGTTCTACCGCAGCGAAAAATATGATGACCATATCGCGGCGTTTGCCGATTACTTGCCCGCCGGAGAACACACCTATACCTACACCGTTAGTGTGCTGGCGGAAGGGGAGTTTGCCTACCCGGCTGCTTGGGCGAGTTTGTTGTATGAACCGGCCGTATTCGGACGGACAGCTACTTCTGAGGTTACTGTTCGTTAATTTATGAAGTTGGTTTGGCGAAGCATTTATGTAGGGCTTCTGTGCTTAATTTTAAGCACAGAAGCTTTTTGTTTAACGCCGTCCAAACAAATTTATGACCGCCAAGGCGTTTCTATGCGCGGTTTCCTATCCGAAAAAAATACCTATTACCGCCCTGTTTCTTTAGCAGAAATATCGCCGTGGTTGGTGGCCGCTGTGGTGGCGGCGGAAGATAAACGCTTTTTCACACACGAAGGCGTGGACGGCGCGGCTATCTTGCGGGCGTTATGGCAAAACACAAAAAATGGGGAAGTCGTTTCCGGCGCTTCTACCATTACGCAGCAATTGGTACGGGCTGTGGAACCTCGGCCTAAGACCGTGTGGGGAAAAGCCGGGGAAGCGTGGAATGCGTTGCAACTGGAGCAACATAAAACAAAAGAAGAAATTTTGGAAGATTATTTTAATTGGCTTGAGTTAGGGAATTTAACACAAGGCGTAGAAGCTGCTTCTTTATTTTATTTTGGCGTAAACGCGGCAGATGTGTCTTTGGCCCAAGCGGCGTTTTTGGCGGGGCTGGCTAAATCTCCGACGTATTATAATCCGCTTAAACATAAAACACGGGCCGTTAAACGGCAAAAATATGTGCTGGCGCGCATGCGGGAAGAAGGGTTTATTGATGAGGAGTTGTATCAAATTGCTTTGCAGGAGCCGCTAGAATTGCGTGCCGTTGCCCGCCCGTTTGAAGCGCCGCATTTTGCGCAATTGTTGCGCCCACTGATCCCTATGGATACGAGTGATATTTCCTCCACGCTGGATCACGAATTGCAATCTTATGCGCAAAAAATAGCCCAAAGTCATGTGCGGGCACTATCTAAAGATAATGTAACCAACGCGGCAGTAGTGATTGTGGAAAATAATACAGGTGCGGTGCTGGCATACGTTGGATCGGCTGATTTTAAAGACGTAAAAAATCAAGGGCAGATAGATGGCGCGCGTGCGTTACGCCAGCCGGGTTCTGCCTTAAAACCGTTTGTATATGCTTTGGCATTTGAGCGTAACTTATTGACGCCTGCTTCTCTTTTAGAAGATGAAGATACTTTTTTTGAAGGGGGATTCCGACCACATAATTATGATGAATCGTACCATGGGTGGGTGCCGGTGCGTACGGCCTTGGCGTGTTCATACAACATTCCGGCAGTAAAAACTGCGGAAAAAACCGGTACAAGCGCGCTATTATCGCTTTTACGTCAAGCGGGGATGACTTCTTTAACAAAAGAACCTGATTTTTACGGATTAGGGTTATCGCTGGGAAACGGGGAAGTGCGACTATTGGATTTGACGAACGCTTATGCCTCGCTAGCGCGCGGCGGCATTTACAAACCGTTACTGCTAAGTACCCGGCCCGAAATTTATTTGCAGGGCTCTACGAAGCGAATTTTGCACGAAACGACCGCTTATCTGATTACACATATTTTAATGGATAATCAGGCGCGTTCCGGCGCATTTGGACTTAATTCTCCTTTATCTGTTCCGTTTGAAATGGCCGCAAAAACCGGCACTTCTAAAGATTATAGGGATAATTTCGCACTTGCCTACACCCCGCGATGGACAATCGGCGTATGGGTGGGCAATTTTGATGCAACACCTATGCAAAAAGTATCCGGCATTACCGGCGCCGGGCCGATTTTGCACGATTTGGCGATTTACGTGCAACAAAAATATCCGTCGGATCCGTTTGTCCGGCCGGAAGGGGTAACGGTGGCGACGGTGTGTAATGAAAGCGGTTTGTTGGCGGGACCTACGTGTAAACATACGCACGAGGACGTCTTTGAAAAAGGACATTTGCCAGAGCGGTGTGAAGGAAAACATACCCAAAAAACGGTTGCCTTTGAGTTGCTTAGCCCGTCAGATAAAGATGTGTATAAGTGGGACCCGGCGGTGGCGGCAGGTTCCCAGCGTTTAAAATGGGAAGCCCGTGGTTGTTCGGAAAAATATAAATGGATATTAGACGATAAAAAATATCCTTCCGCACAACAAACTGTTTGGTGGCCGATACAAGTTGGAAAGCATACGTTGGAAGTACAATGTGGCTCGGAAAAACGCCAAATTAAGTTTGAAGTACTACCATAATTACCTTGTTTTTTCTAAAAAAACTCGTATATTATTTGTATGAAACAGATACGTTATTTATTTTTAGGGTTATTGGGCCTGTTGGTGACGGCCGCGTTACACGCTTCTAGTAATTTGGATCAGGAGCGTGAGGATTTGTTTGCCCCTATTTTAAATAACCCGCCCTTGCGTGCAGATTTAATGAGTCACGCTAAGAAAATACCGACGAATTTTAATTATACCGAGTTGTTTGGTTCGGATGTAGATGTGCTATTGGTGGGGGAAGAACATCACGACCCTATCCCCGCCAGGGATATCAATTTAATGATTAAAAATTTAGTGGGTAACCGGGCCGGATTAACGCATGTGGCCAGCGAATTTTTATTAGCTTCTGAACAACCATTCCTGGATGCGTTTGCTCAAAAGCAATTGTCTTACGAAGAATTAAAAAAGAAATGTAAATTAGGTCAGCGTGCATTTGTGGCCGAGATAGCCCGGCGTTACGGGGTGAAAGTGGTTGGGTTGGAAATAGCCCGGACGCATGAGGATTATCCTTGGGCCTTATCTGCCGAGGGGTTGGCGGCGCGCAACCAAGCGTGGGCTGACAAAATAGTGGCTATTAAACGGCAAAATCCGCAAGCTAAGATTTTAGTGCATGCAGGGAGCTATCACACTCAACTGAGTGCTTCTTACGGCAAGACGCTTGCGCAAGTGTTAAAACAAAATGGTTTGAAAGTGAAAGTAGTGGAATTTACATCTGTAACGGACGCGGTGTGGAAAAAATTAAATATTTCCGGTAAATATGATCTGCTCTTTACGATTCCGGATAATTTAAAGCCGTATGTTCGGGCGGATTATGTGGTGTATGCTCCGTTTGCGGATTATACTTCCGAAGAAAAAGCTCGCATTAGCGAGATGTCCGATTCCATTTATAAAGAAAAAATTGTTACGGCTGTAACGGAAGATGGTTGTTTGTTGGACCCGGATAACCCGATGTGCAGTGTGATCATCAACACAAGCAGAATTAAGTTAAAATAGAAATTTTCCAGGCTTACAAAAACATCCCCCGGGATTTTTCCGGGGGATGTTTTTGTGTTAGTGATTTTTTTCTTCTTTTTGTTTCAAACTGGCTTTAATGAGCCCGTCAAATAACGGGTGCGGGCGCATTGGGCGGGAGCCAAATTCCGGGTGGAATTGGCCGGCAATGAAATACGGATGGTCTTCGCGTTCCACAATTTCAGGTAAGACTCCTTCGTGCCAACCGGATACTTTCAGCCCGGCATCCGCCAGTTGTTTCACGTAGGCCGGATTAAATTCGTAGCGATGGCGGTGGCGTTCCACAATTTGGTCTTTGCCGTACAAGCGGCGAGCCAACGAACCTTCTTTTAAGTCGGCTGTGTAATTGCCCAAGCGCATGGTGCCGCCTTTATAAACCACGTTTTTTTGTTGGGGGGTTAAATCTACTACCGGGTCCTTGGTGGTGGGGTCAAATTCCGTGGAGTTGGCGTCGTGCAACCCGCAAAGATTGCGCGCCGCTTCAATGACGGTGCATTGCATTCCCAAGCAAATTCCCAAGAAAGGTACTTTGTGTTCGCGGGCGTATTTAACGGTGGCGATTTTGCCTTCAATGCCGCGTCCGCCAAAACCGCCCGGGATTAAAATCCCGTCGGCTTGCGGCAACAAATCTTCCACTTTGTCTTTATCCGTGTTGACGTAAAGAACTTCTACTTTAGCGTCGTTGTTCATACCGGCGTGTTTTAATGCTTCGTGGATAGATTTATAGGCCTCGGCAAATTCGGCATATTTACCGGCCACGGCAATTTTAACCGATTTGGACGGATGCATGGCTTTGTCAAAAAATTCAAACCATTTCGGGTCCACTTCTTTGGTCGGTTTTAAGCCTAAAAGCGAGATGATTTGTTTGTCCACGTCTTGTTTATAGAACATTTCCGGTACGTGATAAATTGTTTTGGCGTCGGCACATTCGATAACAGCTTTGGCCGGCACACTGCAGAAAAGGGATAATTTTTCTTTTAAATGCTGGTTAATGGGTTTTTCCGTGCGACAAATGAGCATGCTGGGTTCAATGCCTACTTCGCGCAATTTATTGACGGAGTGCTGCGTCGGTTTTGTTTTAAGTTCTTGCGCCACGGCAATATACGGAATTAAAGTGACGTGTACGCAGATAACATTTTGCGCGCCTTTTTCTAAGCGCAGTTGACGGGCGGCTTCCAAGAACGGAAGCGACTCAATATCCCCTACCGTACCGCCGATTTCAATGATAGAAACGTCCACTTCATTTTCAAATGCGGTAAAACGTTTTTTAATTTCGTTGGTAATATGCGGAATGACCTGTACAGTAGATCCCAGGTATTCGCCGCGGCGTTCGCGGTCAATAACGGTTTGGTAGATGCTGCCAGCAGTGTTGGTGTTGGCGCGGGTCATATTAACATCCAAAAAGCGTTCATAATGCCCTAAATCCAAATCGGCTTCTGCGCCGTCGGTAGTTACAAATACTTCCCCGTGTTGGTAGGGGGACATGGTACCGGGGTCCACGTTAATGTACGGATCGCATTTAATCATGTTGACCCGCAGGCCGTTTAATTGCAAAAGTTTGCCAATACTGGCGCCGGAAATTCCTTTTCCTAAGGAACTTACCACACCGCCTGTAATAATAATGAATTTAGACATATTACTAACTCCTTAATAAAAAATAAATTGTACCAAAAATAAAACTCCCGCGCTGGCGGGAGTATTTGAAATTTAATGACAATGCTGCTTAAAATAGGATTCGGCCGCTTGCAGGTCCGCTTCTGTATCGATAGCCGGGCCGCCGGGCTGAATTTCCACACATTTGATGGTCATGCCTTCTTCCAACGCGCGTAATTGTTCCAACTTTTCTAATTGTTCTAACGGGCTGGGGGGGAGCGAAACAAAGCGTTTCAGGGCTTCGCGACGATATCCGTAAATACCGCAATGGTGCCAATAGGGAATCCGTTTGTTTTCTTCGGTCAGTTCACGTTTGAATGGCACACGCGAGCGCGAAAAATAAAGAGCCCGGTCGTCTTTTGCCAGCACAGCTTTTACGCAATTGGGATTATCAATTTTTGCATCATCCGTGGTGGCTGTGACGGCGGTGGCAATATCACAACGTTCATCACTGCGCAGTAAATTAGCTACGGCTAGAATTGTTTCAGGGCGGATAAAAGGTTCGTCGCCTTGCACGTTAATAATGAATTGTTCGTCGCGGCCCCGAGATGCTTCAAAAATGCGGTCGGTACCGCTTTGGCATTTGCACCAAACTTGGCACAGGCTTCCACCACGAGCGGTGATTCGGTTGCGATGATTACTTCGCCCAAACCGGTTTTTTTACACGTTTCATATACGTGCTGGATAACCGGTTTACCACCTAAATTTTTTAAAATTTTTCCCGGTAAGCGCGAAGAACCATACCGCGCCGGAACGGCAATTAACACATCGGTCACGGTAAAACTCCTTCAATTTCTTCGCGGGTAGTAGTAGCGGTGCCGGATTTGGCTACGACAATACCTGCCGCATAGTTAGCAATAGTGGCCGCTTCTTTTAAATTGGCTCCGGCCGCCAGACCTAACGTCAGAACAGAAATAACGGTATCACCCGCACCGGTAACATCATATACTTCGCGGGAGGTCGCGCGGATCGTGTAGGGCTTTTTAGTGCCTTTTTCAAATAGACTCATACCGTCTGCGCTGCGGGTAATCAGTACCGATTCGGCTTCCAGCATATCGCGAATTTGGTTGCCCAGAGCCTCAATAGCTTCTTCGCCGGGTTTGGGTGATTCGCCCGCTCCTTCCCACGCTTCTTTGGTGTTGGGAGTCATGCAGGTAATATGTTTGTATTTTTTGAAATTGTCAATTTTGGGGTCCACGCATACAGGAATATGATGCTTGCGGCACATATCAATAATGGTTTGGATGTTTTGGTCGCTAAGCATACCTTTGCCATAGTCGGATAAAATAACGCCTTTGGCGGTTTTGATAGCCGCTTCAAAATTTTTCATACATTCGGCGGCAATGGCGGAAGAAATTGTTTTTTTGCTTTCGCGGTCAAAGCGGACGATTTGTTGTTGTTCGGCCATGACGCGGATTTTTTGAGTGGTCGGGCGGTCGGTATCTTCGGCAATACCGTTGATATTTACGCGTTTTTGGCGTAAAAAACCTTTTAGCATATCTCCGCCTACATCCGGTCCCACAACGGAAATCATCACGGGTTTAGCACCCAATGCAGCCAAGTTAACGGCTACGTTGCCCGCTCCGCCGGCTACATAAAATTCGTTCTTTACGTCTACTACCGGCACCGGGGCTTCCGGCGAAATACGGCTGACAGACCCTTTGATAAAGTGATCCAGCATAATATCGCCGACTACAATAATTTCCTGTCCTTCAAAATGTTTCAAAATTTCTTTTAAGCGTTTAGTTGTAATTTGGGACATAAATCTCTCCGTTTTTTTTATTATAACTTTAATTGCGTTTGTATTCCAATAGTTCGGCGGACACGCTGCCGATAAACACTTCCGTTTTCATTTTAACGGGCATTTTGTATTTATCATCCGTCAGCCAAACTTTTAAACTTTTGCCTTTAGCTACAAAAATACCTTCTCCGCGAAATTGCGGTTCTACTACAATACATTTAAATTTTCCGGCCTGGGTTTTTACCGTTTCTTTTCCTAATACCTTAACGACCATGGGATACTTTTCTTCGCGGTTGACAATGTCTAATATAACATCTTGTCCGACGTGAAGTGGCTGAGAGCGCACATAGTATAGAGAGGTTAGCATATCTAATACGGGCCCGGTTAATACGCCGGAAATTTCGCGCGGATCACCCTTTTTTTGAATTTCGCCGTAATAAGTGTTTGTGTCATAGTCAAAGGTAATCCATTCATCGCGTTTATAATTGCCTTCGCGCAGACTTTGAGTATAGCCCAACGAGTAAAAAGTTTCCGCGTCCAGCCAGGAATAATTTACGTCGCGCACTTTAAAGACAGAATCAATAACGCTGGCGGAAAAAGCAGTGGTTTGAATTAAATACGCCGGACGACCATTGGCCGAAACGCCCGTATTTTAATTGTTCTTTGTGCCAGGGAGTATTTTTTTCGGTTTCCTCGGAGGGGGTTGCATAGGCTAAGGGGCTTAACCGACGACCGTCCAACGAAATTAGCGATTCATTCTTAAAAACGGGAGTATCCGGCACCGGGGTTGCTAACGGCGCGTTAGCGCGGGCTGCGGCAATAGATTGGGTAGCCGTAGGAGCTGACGCATTAGAAACCGGTTTTGCTACTTCCATGGATGAAGAAGATGACGGGGTTTTGGATTCAAGCGTGGGCAAAGAGACGGTTGTTCCCTGTGTGTTGCCCGATGTGTTTTCTTCCAATTGCGCTGTGGTAGGTACAGGGGTTGTAGTGGCTGGTTCTTTGGCAGAGCGCATAAAACAACCCGAAGTAACAAGTCCAAACGTGCAAGCTATTAAAAAAATTTTTTTAGGGAGCATACCTACCTTCCTTTTACAATAAACCGTGCGGCATTCAGTAAATTAGAGGCCACTTTTTCGGGGTGTAAATCCGGATATTTTTTCAAGTGATGTTTGCCGTTGGCGGTAGTTACCAAAATACTGCGACAACCAATGGCGTGGCCGAAAAGCACGTCAGCCTTTTTATCCCCAATCATGAAAGATTGTTTCGGATCAATATGAAATTTTTTAATTAAGTCTAACCCCATTTTGGGTTGCGGTTTGCGGCAGGTACAATTTTCGTCCGGTGCATGGGGGCAAAACACAACGGCATCAAACCGGGCGGGTTTTAGTAATTGCAACAAGCGGGCGTGCACGGCGTTGACTTCTTTTTCGGTAAAATATCCGCGGCCAATGCCCGATTGATTGGATACAATAAAAAAGTGATATCCGGCTTTTTTTAATAATTGCAGTGCCGCCGGAACGCTTTTATAAGGGCGAACGCGGGCCGGGGCCGACAGATATACGCCGGGTTTTTCATGAATGAGTGTCCCGTCTCTGTCAAAAAATACAGCTTTTATTTTAGGGGTCATTTGGACTCCTCTTCTGTAAAGCGTTCTTCCGGGTGTTCGCGTAAATATGCTTCGCCTTCGGCTTCCCGTTTCCAGCGGTTGTGTGCCCACAACCAGGAAGCAGGGTCTTGCCGGAGCCACATTTCGTAATACTCTACTAATTTTTTGGTAAATAATCGTACGTTTTTATTGCTGTACTCGGTGGGGGGGATTAGTTCGTCCATGATGACACAAGTTAAGGTGCCGTCTTTTTCCCGCCGGACAGTAACCGGAAATACTGGTACTTGCATTTTTATAGAGAGTAAAGCCGTAATAGGGGAAAATGCAGCTGTGCGGCCCATAAACGGAATCCACATTTCGCCGGATACGGTGTTCTGGTCAAACAAAATACCAATCAAATTTTTCTTTTTTAACCAGCGCATACAGGCAAAGAAAGGCCGGTCTTCATGATTGCTATAAAAGGTGCGGCCGCCGAAAATGTTGCGGAGACGATTGGTTTCTTCGTCTACATAAGGATTGTCTACCCGTTGGGCCAGCACAGCTTTGTCTGCCCCATGTATAGAGGCCGCCAGCCCGAATGCTTCCCAATTGGTAAAGTGACCGATGTGGATAATTCCGCCGGTAGTTCCCTGGGCTCTAAGTAGTTTATCCATCCCTTCCACACGGCAATATTTTTTAAACACATCCGGTTTCATGGACGTTAATTTGATAAATTCCGCAAAAATGCCGCCAATGTTGCGCCAGGATTCTACGGCAATTTGATGAATTTCTTGGGGGGATTTTTCCGGGAAAGCTTTAGCAATATCGTTGCACGAACGTTTAAACCGCTTACGGGTTAAAAATCGGGCGGAACCGCTTAAAAAACGACCCGTTTTAACGGCCAAACGGTAAGGGAGCAAACGTACCCCGATACAAACCCCTTTTAAAGCGAGGAATTGTAAGTAGTGGAAAGGCGTTCTTTGGAAGCGGGTCTCGGCCATATTTTTATTATAGCACTTTTCATTTGTTTAAAAGTGGGTTTTGTTCGCGTGCGGAAAATGTTAAAATATCTAAAACTTATAAAAGAGGGATTCTATGGATTTACTCAATTTAAAAGAAGGGTTAGCGCAAAATTCGTTAGGACGTTTACTGTTGGCGGGCGCGTCAAAAGTGTATGGTTTGGGCGAATGGTTAAATCGTACGGCTTATGAGAAAGGTTGGAAACCTTCTAAAAGTGTCAATTCCCGCGTGGTATGTATTGGCAACATTACGGCCGGCGGTACAGGTAAAACAACGGCCGTATTACTGGCGGCCACAACACTTGCCAAAGAAGGCATTCGCGTAGCGATTGTGTCGCGCGGATATAAACGTCAGCGCAAAGTAAGAGGTCCGGTGGTACTATTTGATAATCCGGATGCCGATTGGCGTTTGGCGGGAGATGAACCTTTTATGATGAGCCGCGTGCTGAGCCAATATAAAGTGCCGGTGGTTATTTCGTCGGACCGGGCCGAAGCCGCTACCGAAGCATTGCGCCGCTTTAAAAGCCAAATTATTTTGTTAGATGACGGACTTCAGCATCACCGCCTGAAACGGGATGCCAATATCGTTTTGATAGATGCTAAAAATCCGTTTGGCAACAAACAATTGTTGCCTTATGGTATTTTGCGTGAACCGATGACGGCACTTAAACGGGCTTCCTTAGTGGTGCTAACGCATTGTGACCAAGTTTCTTCGCGCCAACTGGAAGATGTAAAAGACCAAATCCGCGAGTATAACGATTGTGTAGATATGGTGGAAAGCATCCATCAGCCGGAGTATTATGTGGATGTTTGCACAACTCAAAAGGTGGAACTGTCCGATATCCAAGGCCCGGCCGCGTGTTTCTGTGCGCTGGGTCACCCGGAAACTTTTGAAAATACACTCACCGGGCTTGGCTTAGAACTTAAACAAAAGTGGCGTTTTCCGGATCACCAATTCTATACCGAAGAAAATTTGCGCACTTTTGAGGAAACGCGGGGGGGGTTACCTTTAATCACCACGTTTAAAGATTTTGTTAAATTTCCGAATAATTGGCGCGATATTTTAACTAAAGGCGTCTATGTCTTGTCCGTCAATTTAAAAATTCAAGGCGGCGAGGCGGAGATGGATAAATTTATGGATGTGTTGTATCCTAAATTTTCCAAACTCAAAGAAAATAAAGAATAAAAATTGTTTGTTTCGGATTAAAAAGGAGCCTTTAACGGCTCCTTTTTTTGTGGGAAATTATCGCTGCCTGTGTTGGGCACACCATGTTTTAAAGGGATGTTTTTTTGGCGAGAAGGATTGGAATAATAACGTGTTCAACGGTAGCGGATTTGTGTGGGGAGTAAGTGCAACAAGCGGCAATTTTAATTCTTTTTGCAAAGCGGGTGCCAGCGCTGCATTTTCACCTTTAGCCGGCCAAATAGTGGCCGCGGTCACGGGTAGATTTAATACCTGTTTGCAACGTGCGATACTTTCCGATAGAAGAAACAGACTGTCTTCTTCCGATAGAGACGAAATGTCTTTTCCGTCCAATGGGGCCGCTCCGAAAGAAATGAGGCCGCTTTTTTGTAAAATTTTTAAATCTTTTGACGTAAGGATATCTTGCCACGGCTCTTGGTGCGGGTCTTGCCAATAATTATAGTGATCAATCGCATCCGGGATTAAAAACAAGGTGGCTGGAATATGGTGCGTTTGTAAAAATGGGAATACTTCCGTATAAAAAGAACGGTAACCGCCCATAAACGTAAGCCATACAGGCTTTTCGGGAAGGTGCGTTAAATCGCCGGGGGTTACAAATGAAAAACCGCGGTTTTTAAGAGTGAGTAATTTTTGCTGTAATTTGTGGGAAGCATACCATTTTTTCTTGTCCCGACAAGGCGAAAGAGGCGCGCCTATTTTTTCAAAAGAGAGCACTAGCAAGGCTCTGGGGTCGCGGCGCAGCCACCACCACAAAGCTCCGCCGATTAACAGTAGCCCTATTGCGGCAAAGATGCCCCACAGCCAATAGGTTATTGTTTCCGTTCCCATAAATACCACAACTTAATATATTTAACAAATACGTAGAAAGAAGAAAACGAAGCCCACACGAGTCCGCGCAAGCCATCTAAAAAGCCGGCTTTTAAAATATAACGGCGGAAAAATTCAAACGGAATCGTAAGCAACACTTTTATTAAGTGAAATTTCTTTCCGCTTTGGAACATCGTTTGAGCGGCCAGCGTTGTATATTTATTAAATTTTTCAAAGTAACTTTCTATCGTTGGATATGAATAGTGAATAAACACGTTACGTAGTCGCTTGATAGGCCCGGTTACGACTAATTTTTCATGCACTAGTCCGCCTTCATACTTGGCTTTTTGGGTGCGGACTAAACGCAAAATATATTCTTTTTTAAGTCCGCCATGCGTCATGCGTTTGCCTAAAAAATCATTAATGCGGGGGAGTTCATACCCGTCTACATCCGGGTTTTGAACAATCTGGCGGATTTCTTCTGCCAGTTGCGGTGTAAGTGTTTCATCAGCATCTAATGAAAGAGCCCATTCGGTCGTAACGTAAGAAAGAGCGATGTTTTTTTGCTTTGTGAAATTTTCAAATTCGTGGTCATAGACGCGTGCTCCCAGTTGTTTGCATACAGCGGCAGTATTGTCATCGGAGCCGCTATCTACGACGATCACCTCTTGCACCAAGCCTTTGGCACTGTTGATGCAGGCGGCGATTTTGTCGGCTTCATTTTTTGCAATAATAAAAAGTGAAATTTGTGGGTTAGTCATACACATTATTCTAGCATTTTATGGGAAACGGGAGGGGTATAAAAAAGGGAACCGCTGTAGCAGGGTTTGGGACTACAGCGGTGTGGATGAAATTGTTTGTAGGAGGTGTTACACTCATACTATAGGAATTTTAAGCATTTTTTACGAGGGTCTTTGGACCTAGAATTAAGGCAAATTTATGCCTAGAAAGATTTAGGCCTTTTGTTGTATAATTTCTAGGACTCAAGGAGGATATGTATGATAAGAAAAATTTGCGGTTTATTCGTAGCAATTTTAGCGGCGGGGTGCACCACGTTACCGACGTCTGCCGAGTGGAACGCGCGCGGAGATGGTTACTTTAAAGACGGTAAAACAGCCCAAGCTATTAAAGCCTATAACAAGGCCATTGTGATGAATCCCGATAATTTAGAGGCCTATGCTTCCCGCGGCGCGGCGCATTTTGTGGAAGGGAATTTTGATTTAGCCGCCAATGATTTTAAATATATTCTGCAGGTAAATCCATATTATGCCGATGCTTATACGGCGTACGGAAGTGTGTTGGCTGCCCGGCGGGATTTTGCCAACGCGTTAGAAGTATTGAATATGGCGATAGAAATGAAACCCTCTAAGCCGGAAAATTATTTTTCGCGCGGGGGCGTGTATGTGATGTTAGGGCAATATGCAAATGCGGTGTCCGATTATACGGCGGTACTAAATGTTTATCCGGCGGCAGATGTGTATAATGCCCGAGGAATTGCGTATGCCCAATGGGGAAAAAAGGAATTGGCCGCTAAAGATTTTGAGGCCGCTAAAAGCGGAAAAATTCCCGCCTCGTTAAGCGTGTATTCGCAATTAAAATAAGTAGTTGCACACGAATTACTTATTTTGTTATAATAAAAATATAAGATTTACGTCACCGTAGCTCAGCTGGTTAGAGCGAGCGTTTCATAAGCGCTAGGTCGGTGGTTCGATCCCACCCGGTGACATTTTTAGCCCTCCCTTAGCGGAGGGCTTTTTTGTGTGGATTTTTTCGTGCAAAATCCGTTAAAATGTACTATCATTATTATACGGAGTGTTTTTATGCGTAAAATTTTAACGATTTTTTCTATCTGCATTTTTGCCCCGTTGTTGGCGGGAGCTTCCACGTGCGAAACGCGGGTGGATAGCCACCAAAAGGCTTCTACCGTGCAGCGCGTGTCTTATTGCTTAACGCCGGATATCGAGGCGCCCGCAGCGCAACCGCAACTGGTGTACTACGGTGTGGCCGATAAAACGCCCGCTAAAACGCAAGCTGCTGCCACTGGGCGCAGTACGCATTATTTTGACGAAGAAGGTGTTGGCGTGGCCCGCAACTATGTGGGAACCGGGCATTTCCCCGTATTTACTAACGACGTGTTAAGCGAACAGGAACGTATTGCGTTGCAAAAAGCATACCAGGAAGAATTAGCCAAAGCGCGACTGGAAGCAGCCGCGAAAGCGCAGGCACAAAAAAAAGCTGTCAAAGCGGAAGCTGAAGAAGCCGAACGGGCCGAGAAAGCAAAAAAACAACCCAATATTATTACATGCTATGATTCGGATGGTAAAGTAGTTAAGGTGACCAAAAAAACAACCGGTTTTGTGGAAACGTCTGAGGGATATGCGTTGCGCCAGCAAAAACCGAGACGCACATTAAAAGTGCCTGTTTCCGAATTGGAAACATACGAAGAAACTGAAATTATAGAGCAAGAACCGCAAGCGGCCCCGGTAGAAGAAATGCCGACGGAGACGGATTTGTCCGCGTACGGCTCGGCGGCGGATGAATTAGCTTCCCCGTATGGTGCGATACCGGCAGAATAAAAAACAGTAATTTTTCTTGACAAAGTTATTTAGGGAGAATAAAATAAAACTATGCAACCTATTATTACTTTTTTTAAAAAACCTTATGCCGAAAAAGGGCTGATTGTCGGCACGATTGATTTACTGTTAAAAACGCTTACCCTGTGTGTATGGGGGTATGCCGCTGTGATTTTGAGTTCTTTATTTATAGAATCTATGGTGATAGATTTTGATCCCGCCAATAAAGTGTGGTGGTTTTCGTACTGCTTTTTGATTTTCTTTGGAATTTCGTGGCTGACCTACATTGTGTGGTTTGTGCGCGATTATAACGAAGATTAATTAGTCGGTTTTATTTTAAACGGCCTTCTTGCAAAAGAAGGCCGTTTTTTTATAGTACAAAATCTTTCAGAATTTCTTGTGCGGCGGTGCGGTCTTTTTTTAGGCGAGCGACCAAAGCGTCTAATCCGCTGAATTTCATTTCGTCGCGTAATTTTTGTACAAACCAAATGGTAATTGTTCTACCATAGAGATCTTGGTTAAAGTTAAAAATATGTACTTCCACTAGCGGTAAATTGTTGTTAATGGGGTTAACGGTTGGGCGGAACCCAATGTTGCAAAATCCGTCGTAATATTTATTATCCACGCGTACTTTTACGGCGAATACACCCAACGGTAAAATTTTATAAATTCCTGTATCTAAATTAGCCGTAGGGAAACCTAATTTGCGCCCCAGTTGAAAACCTTTTACCACCGTGCCTGTTAATTCGTAAGGGCGCCCTAACAACGTGGCCGAGCGTTCCATATCTCCGGCGGCTAAAATTTTACGAATAAGAGAAGAAGAAATCTTTTCCGTTTCCGCATGATAAAACGGCGTTACTTCAAAAGCAATGTCCCGTCGGGCACATTCTGCCCGCAAAAAATCAACGCTGCCCAAACGGTCTTTGCCAAAGGCAAAATCAGCTCCTACTAAAAGCCCGCCCATATTGTATTTTTTGAGGAGAATTTCTGTAAAAAACTGTTCCGGCGTTAGCTGGCGACATTCTTCAAAATCTAAAGCCGTGGCCGGAGTTCCGGTAGATTTTAATAATTCTTTTTTTTCTTCCGGCGTAGAAAGTACCGTCATTTCCGGATGAGGGTTTAGCAAGGTTTTTGGGGGGAGCGGGAAATAAAGGGCCAGCGGACGCAAGCGGTATTTGGCGGCTAATGTTTCCAGACGCCCGAATAAAAAGCGGTGCCCGGCGTGAACGCCGTCAAACGTGCCAACAGTTAAAAAGTTTTTTTGTGTTGTCATACTGGTTGTACAAACTGATATAAGTCCGGCCCGTATCCTTTTAAATTTTCTCCCTTAAATGCTTTGGTAACGGCAAACGGCCCGATAGATTCCCGCCGTAATTGGATTAAATGCCCTACCGTGCCCAATTGTTGGGCTAATAAATACCCCAACGAGCGAACATACGTTCCGCACGAACAATGTACGGTAAAAGTAATTGTATCCGGGGACGTTAACGTAACTTGTTTCCACGCTACGGATACCTCGTTGTATTTTCGCTCCATTTCCACGCCTTGTCGGGCCAGCGAATAAAGATGTTGCCCTTGCACCCGCTTGGCGCTAAAAAAAGGAATGGGCTGGCGAATTTGGCCGCTTAAATGGGAGCAAGCCTCGTCTACTTGAGCCTGAGTTAAGGGGGGGATGGGTTTTTCGGCAATTACTCGACCATCCGCATCCCAGGAATCGGTTTCTTTTCCCAGCAAAAGTGTAGCACTATACACTTTGTCCAATTTTAAAAAATCGGCTTGATGTTTGGTTGCTTCGCGCCCAACCAGGATAATCAAGAGTCCGGTGGCCATGGGGTCCAATGTGCCGCTATGACCAATCTTTTTGGTGTGAAGTTCCCTGCGGCAAATAGCCACGATATCGTGCGAAGAAAAATCCTTCGGTTTATCAAGGAGCAATAGGCCGCTTTGTTGCGGTTCAGTGTATGTCTTTAACGACGTCATGCACCACTTCCGCCAGCGCATCGGCTACTTCTTGCACGGTCTTACCGGTTACTTTAAAACCGGAGGCTCTTGCGTGTCCGCCGCCACCAAAAGTTTGAGCAATTTTGCTGACATCTACGCTGCCGCGGGAACGCAAATTGACGGAAACTTTATCCGGTTCTTCTTTAATAAGTGCGGATATTTCCACCCCCGGTATCATGGTGGGCTGGCTGACGATGCCTTGGGTTTGGGCGGGGTTGGCCCCGAAGGAGGCAAAGTCGCGGTGCGTTAAAATGATTTGGCTGTATTTATTATCAAAACGCATTTCCATTTTTTCTAACGCGCGGCCCAATAATTTAAGTTCTATGTAAGATTTAGTGAAGTAAATTACCTGATTGATTTGCTGTACATCCGCTCCTAACGCTACGAGCGCGCTAGCTACGCGCAACGCTTCGGACGTGGTATTGGAGTGAACAAAACGCCCGGTGTCGGTGACTAAGCCGGTATATAAGCAGGTAGCTTCATCGGGGGTGGGAAGCAAATTTTCCTCGCCGGAGGCTTCAAAAAGTTGAAAAATAATTTCGGCCGTGGAAGAGGCCTTAGAATCAATATGATTGACGTGGCCGTAATCGTCGCTTACAAGATGGTGATCTATATTTACGAGTGTTTTGGCTTTTGTTAACACGCTTTCCAAATCACCGCCGCGTTGACGGTCGGAACATTCCAACAAAATAACCGTGTCAAAATCGGGCTTTTGGGGTAATTCGCCTACGTGTATTTTAGAAAGGCCGGGTAAGAATTTCAAATCATTTCCTATTGCCGGAGATGCATAGGCATAGACGGTTTTTCCCAAACGTTCGAGTAGAGAAGTCACGGTCAGTGTGCAACCCAAAGAATCCCCGTCGGGGTTGAGGTGCCCGGCAATAAAAAATTTTTTACCGGCACGGATAGCATCCCACACTTTTACCAAACTTTCTTCTCTATTTTCCATGTTCGTGTTCCTTTTCAATTACTTGAAAAATGGCTTCCACGCGGGAGGCTTTTTCCGGCGTGTCGTCGTATTCAAAACTAAAAGAAGGAATCCGTTTTAAATGTAATCGCCCGCGCAGTTGGGCTCCGATTTCCTTGCGAAGTAGCGACAGGGCTTCTTGCGTTTTTTTGCGGTCTTCCGGGCTGCCAAAGACGGAGAAAAAGACTTTTGCATTAGCCAAGTCTTTAGATAAACGGACCGCAGTAATCGTCACAAATCCGCCAAAATCGCCATTGGCGGCCATTTTGGTAATAAGCGTGTTTATTTCTTCTAATAAAAGGGTTTCTAAGCGTTTGATTCTATCTATCATATGTTAGATTATAGCATTTTGGGGGGAGGGGAAAACAAAAATAACACATAAGAAAACCCCTTGGTTTGCACCTCGGGGTTTTCATGCGTAAGAGTTAAACTTACATTTTAATACGTCTAGTTACAGTTTCTTTTTTAAAGCATTCAATGACGTCGCCTTCGGCAACGCCTTTGAACCCTTCTACCAAGATACCGCATTCATAACCTTTTTCCACTTCTTTTACGTCGTCTTTGAAGCGTTTTAAGCCGCCCACTTTTCCGTGGCCGACTTCTTCGCCGTTGCGTTTGACGCGTACTTCAAACCCGCGGAAAATGGTACCGCTGTCCACCAAAGATCCGGAGATAATCCCGGAGCTGAGTTTCATTACTTTCTTGATGGTGGCCGTACCTACTACGGTTTCTACCACGTCGGGTTCTAACAACCCTTCCATGGCGGCTTTGATATCTTCTAAGAGTTCAAAGATAATTGTGTAGTTGCGGATTTCAATACCTTCGCGTTCTGCTTCAGCTTGGGCCTTATTTTCCGTGGATACGTGGAAACCAATTACAACGGCATTACTGGCTTTGGCCAGCAAAATGTCCGATTCGTTGATGTTTCCCGGTGCAGCAAGTACGATATCCACTTCTACTTCGTCAGACGGAATACGCAGCAGCGCATCTTTAATGGCTTCAATAGAGCCTTGCACGTCCGCTTTTAAGATAAGACTCAATTTTTTAACGCTCGGGCCTTCTTCGTCTTTTTGAGATAAACTCATCAGCGAAGCTTGCTTGCGGTGCGCTTGAGAATCTTCTTTTTGCGCGAGTTTGCGTTTTTCGGCGGCGTAGCGGGCTTCTTTTTCGCTTGTCATAATATAAAGCGTATCACCCACTTGCGGAGGTTCTCCGTTAATACCCAAAATTTCGGCGGGTACGCTCGGGCCGATTTTTTGATAACGCTGTGAATTTTCATCAATAAGTGCACGGATGCGGCCGTAGTTGGTGCCTACGATAAAAGGATCACCCACTTTCATGGTTCCTTTTTGCACGAGCACGGTAGCAACTACCCCGCGTTTGTTATCGCGTTTACTTTCCAAAATGACGCCTACGCCGGGCCGATCCGGATTGGCTTTCAGTTCCATCATCTCGGCTTGTAAAGCAATCATTTCCAAAAGTTTATCAATGTTGATATGTTTTTTAGCGGAAATTTCAACAAAGATGGTAGAACCTTGCCATTCTTCCGGCACCAGTCCGCGGGCGGCTAAATCTTGCTTGACGCGGTCCACATTAGCACCGGGTAAGTCAATTTTATTGACGGCCACAATGATAGGTGCTCCGGCGGCTTTGGCGTGTTCCATAGCTTCAATCGTCTGCGGCATGATGCCGTCCGTTGCGGAAACTACGAGTACAACGATGTCCGTGGCTTGTGCTCCGCGCGCACGCATAGCGGTAAACGCTTCGTGACCGGGCGTATCTAAAAATGTAAGTACACCGCGGGGAGTGTTTACCCGATAAGCACCGATATGTTGCGTAATAGCACCGGCTTCTCCGGCCACTACGTTTGATTTGCGGATAGCATCCAGTAAACTGGTTTTACCGTGGTCCACGTGGCCCATGATGGTAATGACCGGGCTACGCGGTTTTAAATCGGCGGGATCATCTTGCCCGTCCATTAAATCCAATGCTTCTTGGGTTAAATCTTCTTCCGCCATTTCCGCTTTGAAGCCACATTCATCTACGACAAGTTCAATCATGTCTTTTTCAAGACGTTGGTTAATCGTAGCAAAAATGCCCATCATCATGAGTTTTTTAATAAATTCATTGGTGGGCAAATTCATTTTTTCCGCTAGTTCTTTCACGGTTGGCGTACCGACAATGCGAATTACTTTCTCATCTTTTTTCGGAGCTTGCGGTTCAGCGGGTTTTACGTGGCCGTGGCGGTCCGTAGCGGGTGCGTGTTCGGCCGGTTTAGCCGGCGGAACAGGGGCAGACTGCGGTTTGGGTTGCACAGCCGGTTGAGGTTTAGCAACTTGCACGGGCGCCGGTTGCGGTTTAGGCGCTGGCGCCGGGGCCGGTTTGGGAGCCACCACAGGTTCTTCTTTTTTCGGAGCTGCGACTTGCGGAGCAGCAACCGGTGCTTTTGTAACAACGGGCGCTTTTTCCTCGTGAGCCGGTTTTTCAGCCACCTTTTTCACTACCGGTTTTTTAGTGGCAGTTTTTGTTGTAACCTTTTTTGCAGCCGGTTTCTTCGCGGCCGTTTTGGTGGCCGGTTTAGTAGCCGTTTCTTTTTTTGCCGTTGTTTTTTTTGCGGCAGTTTTTACAGTTGTTTTTTTGGCAGCCGGTTTTTTCTTGGAAGCGGACTCTTCTTCGGTACTAGTTGTTTTCTTGGTTGTCATTCGCTTCCTCCTGCGGTTTTTCGGTTTGGCCGGCTAGGTGTTTTTTAGCGCCTTCAATAATTTTAGCGGCCGTTTTTTCACCGATTCCTTGCACGGTGGATAAATGATCCACATCCGAAGCGGCAATTTGTTCAACTGTCGTAAAACCTGCTTTTTGTAATACTTCGGCCATTTTCGGGCCAATGCCTTCTACATCAGATAAAGTGGCTTGTACAGCGGCAGTGGCTTCTTCGCCTTCTTTGGCTTTTTGGCTTTCACTCTTTACATCTAAATTCCATCCGGTTAAGCGGCTGGCTAATTTAATGTTTTGCCAATCTTTACCAATCGCAATGGCTAACTGATCGTCGGGTACGATGACCGTGGCGCGTTTTTCGCTCAAGCTGTCAATACGTACAAAACTGGCTTTGGCCGGGGCCAAGGCGTTCATCAATACGGTAGAGATATCTTCGGAATAGTTGATTAAATCAATGCGTTCACCGGAAAGCTCGTTCATAACCGCACGGATACGAATACCGCGCATACCGACGCACGTGCCAATCGGGTCAATTTTATTATCAATGCTGGATACCATCACTTTGGCGCGGAAACCCGGGTCGCGTTGGACGTTTTTAATTTCTACAATGCCTTCGTTAATTTCGGGCACTTCTACTTTGAATAATTCTTCTAAGAATTTGCCGTTGGCGCGGGATAAAATGACGTACGGTCCACGTTGGCCTTTATCCATTTTAAACGCGGCCGATTTATAGCGCGCGAGTACCGGATCGTCACCGATGTTAGCTAAATCGTTTTGACTCAGCACTTTGGCGATAATGGCTTTTACGCGAGAACCGGTGCTGTAGCGTTCTTTTTTAATTTGTTCGCAGTAGGGTAAGATAGCTTCTACTTTGCCCAAATCTATGATGATATCGCGGTCGGAAAAGCGGCGGACAGAGCCGGTAATTACTTCGCCTTCGCGAGGTTTAAATTCCTTGTAGAAATTATCACGTTCAATGCCGCGCACTTTTTGAATAAGTACCTGTTTGGCAATTTGAGCCGCAATGCGGGAAAAGTCGTTTACTTCCAAGGTGTTTGTCACCACATCGCCCACTTTGGGGTTTTTGAGGTGTGCTTTGGCGGCGGTAACGTCAATTTCCGTTTCCGGATTGGTGACAAGTTCCACTACATTTAAGGTTTGAAATGCTTTAATAGAACCGCTGTTTACGTCAATTTTTGCCGTAATTTGAGCGGTTTTACCTAAGTTTTTGCGAAGTGCGGAAACGAGAGCATCTTCAATCGTTTTCAAAATATCTTCGCGTTTAATATTTTTTTCTCTTTCCAGGCCTTCTAAGGCCAAGATTAAATCTTTTGCGGTTCCTTCCATTTTTGTTATTCTCCTTTTGTTACTAAAATTCAAGGACAGGGTCCAAGTTTGCTTTTTTGATATTGTCGTAGGCGAAGCGGTACTGATTTGTTCCGTCGTCTAATACGAAGCCGTCGTCATCGGCTGAAGCGATAACGCCGGTAAAAAATCCGCGTCCCTCCAAGGGAACCTTGAGCACAATTTTTACACGTTGCGTAATAAATTGTTTAAAGTGAGCCGGTTTTTTAAGTACCCGGTGTACGCCGGGGGAAGATACTTCCAAAATATAGGCGCCGTCAATCAAGTTTTCCATTTCTAAAATGGCGTCAATTTTGTCCGTTAATTCGCCGCAGTCGTCCAGCGTGATACCGCCGACTTTGTCCACAAAAAATTGGAGCAATTTCTTTTTCCCTTGATTTTGGATGAGCAAATCCACCAGTTCCACTTGTTCGTTTTCTAGTGCTTTGGCGACGGTTTGTTCAATCGTTTTAGGGTCTCTCATATTTCACTCCTTGGAAATCCTATTTAAGCAAAGAGCGACTTGAACCAACCAAGTCGCTCTTACGAGTACATTATTATCTTACCATTTGCTAGAAGGGTTGTCAACCGGCCGTCTAATTAGTTTTTTGCGTTGCGAGAGGAAAAACGGCCCGCTACAATAGTAACGTAGTACATCATTATAATCAGGGGGAAAAACATGAAAATACATGCCGTTGTGATTGCCATTGTGTTATTATTAATGGTGAGTTTGGCTTTTGCCGGACAAAATACGGTTACTTACGGCGAAGTAGCCGTTGTCAACACGCCTAACGGGGCTGTGGTAGCGGGGGAACAGGTTACGGTCCCTGTTGCGCCGGCGCAAGCTGCCGCGCAACATAAAGCGGCGGCCGTGCATAAAATTAATCAGCAGAAAGCTGCTACCAAAGCCACACAGGCTGCCAACGAGGCCTCTTTGAAAAAAGGGGAGCCGAAATTAAAAGTAAATAAAACAACCACTACTACCGACGTGTATGATATGAGTGTGAAAAATAAATACGGTACCACCGATTATGGGGTAGTGGAAAAAACGGTTACCAACCCGCAAGGTAAAAAAAGCACCAGCGGGATTGTTTATAGTAGTTACGACCCAAGTAAAGCGGCCCGGGCCAATGCTAAAAAAATGGAAATTTCTATCGCCGGAGGGCAAACTATGCTTTATAACAAAGATAACCGCGGGGACCGCTACGCTACTAACGGTTTAGCCGCCAGTTTGAGTGCGTTACATTATATGACGGATCATTTGGCCGTTGGGGTAGATTATATGATGTTGCATCCGCGCGAAAAAACGCATGGAAACGGAACGGAGCAGCGCCATTACCATGGGATATATGCTCATAACATTTCGTTAGCAGGGGAATTAACGCTCAATCCGTGGGATAGTTTCCAAGTATATTTACCGATGGGTGTTGGTATGATGAACGCCCGGATGAAAACAGTGGTCAACGGTTCTGACGATGGGGACAATAAATGGGGTGCTTCCATGTATGCCGGGGTAGGGGCCAAATATAACATCACAGATTGTTTGTTTGCCGGGTTGGAATATCGCTACGCCTA
Source organism: uncultured Elusimicrobium sp. (assembly GCA_902794125.1). Taxonomy (GTDB): domain Bacteria; phylum Elusimicrobiota; class Elusimicrobia; order Elusimicrobiales; family Elusimicrobiaceae; genus Avelusimicrobium. The sequence goes on from CADBFX010000010.1 coordinate 39,359, forward strand.
CGGTTGGATTAGCGATAAAGACCTGACTCCTTTCCATAAGGAGCGCAATTTACAATTCCACAACGTTTTACTGCGTGTGGGGATGCGTTTTTAAACAAGCTAGTTCGCAACGAAAGGCAACCGTTCGGTTGCCTTTTTTTATTTTCCGCTAGCGCAGAGACTCTGTTTTTTGCTATAGTAAATTATCTTGGGAGGGTTTATGAGAAAAATTTGTTGTTTGGTAGCATCTTTTATTTTTACGCTTTCTGCCGTTGCCGGTGAGCGCAATTCTTTTGAAGCGGCGGTGGAAACATCTAAGTACCAATATCGCGAGCCGCACATGCAATATCCTATCAAAAATACTGGGCGTATGACAGGGGTTAGTGCTGCGTTTACACACCGCTCTCTGTTGGAATCATACTTTGGGGAAAACCCGGCTTTTGTGCGCATTGAAGGGATTTATATGAAAGGCAAAGTGGATTACGACGGCTATTTACAGGATGGAACGCCTGCGACTTCTGACGACATAGATGATTGGTATGTTGATGGACGCTTGCTGTTTGGTCAACGCTATGAATTTGCCGAACAGTCATTAATTTTAGAACCTTTTTTGGGGTTAGCCTATCGCTTTTTACAAGATAACGGACAAAAGAAATCAGAATCTGGGTACTTGCGCGAATCCAATTATACCTACATGCCGATTGGAGCGCATTTTACATGGAATGTAACTAACTCGTTTCGCATGATGTTAAAAGGGGAATTTGATTGGTTGTTGGAAGGTAAACAGAAAAGTGGCACGAGCCGTTTTGACCCCGCCTTCAAAGATTTAAAAAATACGCAAAAGAAAGGTTTTGGCTTACGGGCCGGCTTCCGGGTAGAACAAGATTTGGGAAAAATTGCCCTTTTTGCCGAGCCTTTTTATCGCTATTGGAAAATCCAAAACTCCAAAATGGATTGCTATTATACTGAAGATATTGGCGGCGGTTGGTATATGTGCTACGGTGGTATTGAGCCGTACAACACAACCCGCGAATGGGGTATGAAAGCTGGTATTGAGTTTTAATTAATTGGGTGCAAAAAAACTCCGGCAACTATTAGTTGCCGGAGTTTTTTTATTGGTGTGTTATTTATTAGCAAGTGCTACCAGTTTTTCCACCGCTTCGCTCAGATTCCAGCGTACGGCCTCTTTTTCTTTGCGGGATTTGTATTCGCATTGGCCGTCGGCTACAGTGCGGCTGCTGACCACTAAGCGGTGCGGCAAGCCGATAAGGTCCATATCCTTAAACTTAATGCCGGGGCGTTCGTCGCGATCATCTAATAGCACGGTGATTCCTTTGGCTTCCAACGCGGCGCAGATTTCGTCTGCATGTTTTTTGACGTCCGGGTTGGAGTCGTAATCAATGGCCACGAGTGCCACATCAAACGGAGCTAACGGCGCGGGCCAGATGATGCCGTTGTCGTCGTGCGATTGTTCAATCGCGGCGGCTACCACACGGCTAATACCGATACCATAGCAACCCATAATCATGGGTTTAGCGGCCTGTTTTTCATCTAAGAACGTGGCATTCATAGCCGCGGAATATTTGGTGCCGAGTTTGAACACGTGGCCCGCTTCAATGCCGCGCGTAAAGGTGAACGGCGCACCGCATTTGGCGCATTTGTCGCCGGCAGAGGCCATTTTTAAGTCGGCATAAACATCTACCGTAATATCGCGGCGGGGGGTAACATTAATCATGTGTACGTCTTTTTCGTTACCGCCGGAAACACCGTTGACGATATTTTTTACATAATTGTCGGCGTAAATCGTAATATTCGGGTTTTTCTCTTTGAGCCCTTGTGCGCCTGCAAAGCCGACGAACGAACCCGTTACTTGGGTATAAACTTCTTCGCTGGCTTTTTCCAGTTCGGCACATTTTAAGAGGGCTTTAAATTTAAATTCGTTTAGTTCATGGTCGCCGCGTACCAAGGCTACCACCGGTTTCCCATCTGCCGTAAACACCAGGAGCTTAATTAATTTTTCCGTTGGTACATTTAGCATCTTGGCCACGTCTTCCACCGTGTATGCTTTGGGAGTAGCGCGTTTTTCCATGGGTTTTAAATCGGCTTCGTTAATGGTAATATCCGCCGGAGCTTGAATTTCGGCCTTTTCCGTGTTGGCGGCGTATCCGCAAGCGGGGCAGTTGGCAATGGCATCTTCGCCCGTTTCGGCCAGCACCATAAACTCGTGCGAAAAATTCCCGCCGATAGCGCCGGTGTCGGCTTCTACGGCTTTAAATTCAAAACCGCAACGCGTAAAAATGCGTTGATATGCGTCGTACATTTTTTTGTACCATTCGGACGCATCTTCGTCCGTAGCGGCGAAGGAATAGGCATCTTTCATGTAAAATTCACGCGCGCGCATTACGCCAAAGCGGGGGCGGATTTCATCGCGAAATTTAGTGCCGAATTGATATAAGCAAAACGGTAATTGTTTGTAAGAAGAAGTATCTTTGCGCACGAGGTCCGTCATTACTTCTTCGGCGGTGGGGGCTAAACAAAACTCGGCTTCTTTGCGGTCTGCAAAGCGGAGGAGTTCTTTGCCGTAATACGTCCAGCGGCTGCTTTCTTCCCAAAGTTCTTTGGGTTGCACAACGGGCAACCACACTTCGCACGCGCCGGCGCGGTCCATTTCTTCGCGCACGATATTTTCTACTTTTTTAAGTACTTTTAAACCAAGCGGCAACCATTCGTAGAGTCCGCTGGCTAGTTTGCGGATGAGGCCGGCGCGAATCATCAGTTTGGCTGACAATGTGTCGGCATCTTTCGGGGCTTCTTTTAACGTCGGAATATAGTAATTTGATAGTTTCATAGTTCGTTTCCTTATTTTTTCCAAGTGTTAATTTTATCAATCAAAAAATCTACCCATTTTTCTTGCGGGAGTTTGAACATGGTCTGCCCGTGTTCAAAGTAAAGCCCTTCGCCTTTTCCGCCGGCGATGCCAAAGTCGGCATCGCGCGCTTCACCCGGGCCATTGACAATACAGCCCATGACGGCAATTTTAAGGCCGGTCGCTTTGGCAAGGAGTTCTTTATCGTTATAAATTTTTTCTTCCAGTGCGTGCGCCCGCACGTAGGGCAGGAAATTAAATTCGGGCCGTATTCGCGTAAGCCAAGGGCTTTTAAAATTTCATACGCGGTGCGTACTTGCATGCGCGGGTCTTCCGTCAAGGAAACGCGAATCGTCGCGCCGATTCCTTTTTGAAGTAACGTGCCCAAGGCAACCGCACTTTTGACGGTGCCGCTTAAAAAACTGCCTGCTTCCGTCAGCCCAATATGTAAGGGGATATCGCTTTGTTTGGCAAACAGTTCGTTAGCCAAAACAGTGCGTTTAAAATTGTCCGACTTTAACGATACCACCACATTTTTAAAATTAAGTTGTTCTAAAATGTTGGCTTGTTCCAAGGCTTCGTTGACCATTACTTCGGCCCATTTTTCGTCGGAAAGTTCCATACGGCCTTGTACACTTTTTAGGTATTTCACGCTACCCGCATTAACACCGATGCGAATAGCTACGCCGTGGTCTTTAGCGGCTTTAACCACTTCTTTGGTGTTTTCCACCGCGCCAATGTTTCCGGGGTTGATGCGCACTTTATCTACGCCTTGTTTAATGGCTTCTAAAGCCAGTTTATAATCAAAATGAATATCTGCCACGAGGGGGGAATGAATTTGTTTTTTAATCGCCCCAATGGTTTGCGCCGCTTGCATATCCGGCACGGCCACGCGGTTAATTTCGCAACCGGCATTTTCTAACAGGTTAATTTGGGCGGCGGTGGCGGCTGCGTCACGTGTGTCGGTGTTGCACATGCTTTGCACGCGGACCGGATGCCCGGTGCCGAGGGTATAAGGACCTACTTTTACTTCTCTAGTCTTGTACATTTTTTTGCTCCTGGGATAAATCGGTCGTCGCGGCGGGTTGAGTTTCCTCCGCCGCCAGTTT
>CADBFX010000011.1 GCA_902794125.1 uncultured Elusimicrobium sp.
GTATCGCAAGATGCCAGCGGCCAATATGTAATGACGGTTACGGATGACAATACGGTGGTGCAAAAATATATTACCGTAGGCGATATGGTGCAAGGCCAATATGTAGTGGCGGCCGGTTTGGAAGACGGAGACCGGGTAGTGACTATCGGTCAACAAAAATTGCAAAACGGGCAAAAAGTGCTTGTGAGCGATTTGGATGCTGCTGCCGAAGCGGTAAAGGAGAAATAAGTCCTCATGTTTGCTAAATTTTTTATTAACCGCCCGCGTTTTGCTATTGTTATTTCGTTAATTCTTTGTTTAGCCGGGGCGATTTCATTAAAATTATTACCGGTAGCTCTTTACCCGGAAATTACACCGCCGGAAGTGGTGGTGCGTGCCGTTTACCCGGGCGCGAGTGCCGAAGTAATTGCTAAAACGATTGGTATTCCGCTGGAGTCCAGCGTAAACGGGGTAGAGGACATGCTTTATATGTCTTCCGACTCTGCCGACGGTTCCTATATGCTAACCGTTACCTTTAAAACCGGGGTGGACCCGGATATTGCCCAGGTAAAAGTGCAGAACCGTGTTTCCCAAGCAACGGCTCTGTTGCCGGCAGAAGTGACCCGTCAGGGCATCAGCGTTTTCCGCCGTTCTTCTAACATTTTGGGGTTGGTTTCCTTTAGCTCGCCCGACGGCTCGCTGAGCACGTTGGATATCAGCGACTACTTAAATAACAACGTGCAGAAAAACATCAGCCGTGTAAACGGTGTAGGGGAAGCGCGCGTGTTCGGGGCCGCCAAAAGTATGCGTGTATGGTTGGACTCGGACAAAATGGCCGCGCTTAACATCTCTATTGCAGATGTTAAATCCGCCATTACCACCCAAAACTATCAGCCTTCCTTGGGTAAAATCGGCGCGCGTCCTAACGACGGCTCCGTGTTGACGGTGTATGCGTTGCAAACCGACGGACGTTTAAATAAAGCTGAAGATTTTAAAAACATTATCGTCCGCACGGATAGCCAAGGCGGGCTTGTGCATTTGTCCGAAATTGCACGCGTAGAAGAAGGGCAAGAAACGTACAGCCACGCGGCGGCTTTTGACGGACACGAATCCGTCCCGCTGATGATTAACCTCTCTTCCGGTGCCAATGCCTTGGACACTATTGAAGGGGTGCGCGCAGAACTAAAACGTATGGAACCCTTTTTCCCGAAAGGGCTTGCGTATGAGTTCTCTATTGACACGACGGACTTCATTAACGCCTCTGTGGAAGAAGTGGTCTTTACGTTGATTCTTACCTTTATTTTGGTAGTAATTGTGTGTTATGTATTCTTGCAGGATTGGCGTGCTACCTTGGTGCCGGCGGCTACGATTCCGGTTTCTTTGTTAGGTACGTTTGCCGTTATGATGGTGCTAGGGTACTCCATTAACATGTTTACCTTGTTCGCCTTAGTACTGGCGATCGGGCTAGTAGTGGACGACGCTATCTGCGTGGTGGAACGTGTTATTGTGCTTATGAACCGCGAAAAGCAACCGGCCAAACACGCGGCCGAGCAAGCCATGGAAGAACTTTCCGGCGCGTTAATCGCTACCACGTTAGTACTCTTGGCTATTTTCGTGCCGATTACGTTTATGGGTGGTATCACCGGGAAAATTTACACGCAGTTTGCGGTAACTATTTCCGTAGCGGTGTGTTTCTCCACCTTAAACGCCTTGTCTCTTTCGCCAGCTATTTGTGCTACCATGTTAAAACCGATTGCCGAAACAAAAATCTGGGCACTTCGCTGGTTTAACATGGCTGTACAACGCGGAGCACGCACATACCGCTCTATGGTGCGGCGGTTGGCGCGCAAAGTAATTATTTTAGCCATGTTCGTGGGAATTGTAGTGTTGGATATCGGCTTTTTAATGTATCTGCCTTCTTCGTTTATTCCGCTGGAAGACCAGGGGATTGTGATGGTGGACGTTCAACTGCCGGAAGGGGCTACTTTTGCCCGCACGCAAGCCGTAATGGACCAAGTAGTTTCCGGCATTCGCCAAACGCCCGGGGTAAAACATGTAACCAACGTAATCGGGTTCAGTTTAATTGGCGGTAGCGGAGAAAATACGGGTATTGCCTTCGTGGCGTTAGATCCGTGGTCCAAACGTAAAAAAGCGGCGTTAAAGCAAAGCGCTATTGCCCAAAAATTCAATATGCAATTTGCCGGCATTGCAGATGCTACTATCCGCTCAATAGAAATGCCTTCTATCCCGGGACTTGGTACTTCGGGCGGATTGGATTTGCGCTTGCAGTCTCTAAACGATTTTGATTACCAAAAATTGGCGGCTACCGCTGCCGGGTTCGGTTACCGTATGATGTTGGACCCGACCATGAAACTGGCTTATTCCACTTTCAAAGCCGATACGCCTAACATTTATTTGGACGTAAACCGTGCGAAAGCGGAAAGCATGAAAGTTCCTGTTTCCAGTGTGTTCTCCGTATTGGAAAACTACTTGGGTTCCTCGTACGTGGGGGACGTGAACTTCGGTACGCAGGTTAATAAAGTAATTATGCAGTCGGATAGTAAATACCGCATGACGCCGGAAAACATCAATAAAATGTATGTCACCAGCAATACGGGCGAACTGGTGCCGTTAATGGCGTTAATGGACCAAAAATATATTTTGTCTCCGCGCCAAATTACGCGTTATAACCAGTACCCGGCGGCCTCTATTATGGCCAACCCGGCGGATAATTCCAGCACCGGGCAAGCTATGGCGGCTACCGAACAGGTAATGAAGCAACTTCCTCCCGGTTATGCTTATGAATGGACGGGGATGAGTTACCAGGAAAAGCAAAACCAGGGCCAAATTTTCACGCTGATTATTTTGGCAATTATCTTTGCGTACCTGTTCCTGGTTGCCCAATATGAAAGTTGGACAATTCCCGTGCCGGTGTTAATGTCTGTAGTTGCGGCTGTGGGCGGTGGTCTATTCGGCTTATGGATGACGAGTTTGTGGAGTTCCATGTCCATGAGTATTTACGCACAATTAGGGTTGGTGTTGCTAGTTGGTTTGGCCGCCAAGAACGCTATTTTAATTGTGGAATTTGCTAAAGACGAACATGCAAGAGGAACGTCGGCCTATATGTCCGCTATGGACGGGCTTTCTCAGCGGTTCCGCCCGGTGCTGATGACAGCGTTTACCTTTATTTTAGGTATGATTCCTATGGTAATGGCCACCGGAGCCGGTGCCGCCAGCCGCCGCGCTTTGGGCGTGCCGGTGTTTTACGGGATGTTAATCGGTACGCTGGCGGGCTTGTGTTTAATTCCGCTGTTCTATTTACTCGTACAAAATTACGTAGACAAATGGAGCCGCAAGCAAATTCAACAAGAAGAAACAGCTGTAAAATAAATTATTGTTACTAAAAACAGGAGCGCCTTTGGTTGCTCCTGTTTTTTGTTAGTAAATAGTATAATAAAGTTATGAAAAAGAAAATTTTTTGTTTATGTCTACTCTTTTGTGTTATTTCTGCCGGGTATGCTTATTATCGATTTGCCATGCGGGATACGGTTTCCATTATTCTTCCCGCCTATAATGTGGAAAAGTATATTGACGATTGTTTGACTTCTTTAACCTCGCAGTCTTATAAGAATCTGGAAATTATTGCGGTAGATGATGACAGTACGGATAGCACTTATGAAAAGTTGCAGGATTGGGCGCGTAAAGATAAACGCATTAAACTTTTTCATAACGAGAAGAATCAAGGAGCGGCCTTAACGCGAGAGCGTGCGTTAAAGGAGGTAACCGGCGAATATATAATGTTCGTTGATTCGGATGATTATATTTCTCCATCGTATATTAAAGCTATGGTCCGCGCGGCACGCAAAAGCGGAGCGGACGCGGTTTTTAATAATTCGGTCGTGGTAGATAACGAATTTAAAGGAGAAAAAGAGAGTTTGCCATGGTGGTTTATTTTTCCGGAGGGAGAATTCTTTTTGCCAACAGAGTGTAATCATGAACAGGGTGTTTTATGGGGAAAATTATTTAAAACTTCTTTTTTAAAGAGCATTGATATTTCGCTTCCTGCACCGTTACGGTATCACTCGGATATGTATATTTCGGCAGTCATACTGGCCAATTCGCCCAGTGTTTCTGTTATCTCCCATCCCGCTTATTATTATCGAATACGTGCAGGATCTTTACAAACAGAAAGAACTATGAACATGGGGAAAAATATTAATAAATTACAAGCCGAAGAAATGTTTCTAGACTATTTAAAGAAGCACAACCTTGCTAAGTCAGTATTTCTAGATGTGTTACAATTTGCTTACATTCTTCCTTGGGCTCAAAATAAAGAAGTTTATTACACTTTGGTGCGAAAATTTTTTATGGATAATAAAGACTATTTATTAAAAGAAATGCCAACAAATATCTCTGAGAAAAAATTTGTATCAATAAAAAATGAATTTGTTACTACGGTTTTAGCTAATGAAACGTGGCAATCTTTTTTGGACAACACAACTGAAAGACAAAGAAATATTTGGTCAGAAGGGGATGTTAACGGGTTACACTGCGGATTTATTCTCGCCTATAATCGTTGATATTTTTTCGATTTAGTGCCGCCCTGATATGAATAGCCCAGTTTCTTTTTAATAAGAGATTGGGCTAAATTCTTGCCACACTCGCTTTGTTAGAACTCTACTAGTAAATAGTATAATAAAACTATGAAAAAGAAAATTTTTTATTTATGTCTACTCTTTTGTATTATTTCTGCCGGGTATGCTTATTACCGATTTGGAGCGTGGAATACAGTTTCCATTATTCTTCCTGCCTATAATGTGGAAAAGTATATTGACGAATGTTTGATTTCTTTAACTTCGCAGTCTTATAAGAATTTAGAAATTATTGCGGTAGATGATAGTAGTACGGATCATACCTATGAGATACTGCAAGATTGGGCGCGTAAAGATAAACGCATTAAACTTTTTCATAACGAGAAGAATCAAGGAGCGGCCTTAACTCGCGAGCGAGCGCTAAAAGAAGCCACCGGTAAATATACGATGTTCGTTGATTCGGATGATTATATTTCTCCATCGTATATTCAAAAAATGTCGTGGTGGTTTCCCTTCCCCGAAGGAGAAATTAGGCTCCCTCCTGCCTGTCAACATGAACAATCTTATTTATGGGGAAAATTATTTAAAACTTCTTTTTTAAAGAGTATTGATATTTCGCTTCCCACTCCGTTGAGGTATCACTCGGATATGTATATTTCAGCTGTTATAAAGGCCAATTTACCGCATATTTATGTTATTAGTCATCCGGCCTATTATTATCGCTTTTGGCCCGGCTCTTTGCAAATGGAAAGCGGTAAAACAACCGAAAGAGCCATCCATATGCTTCGCGCACAAGAAATGATATTAACTTATTGGCAAGAACGGGGTTCTCTTGATGGGGCATCGGTAGATATATTCCAGTTAGTTTCCCAACTGGAAAGAGGAGATATAGACCATCAAACATATTATGACTTGCTTCGGAAATTCTTTATGAAAAATGAAAAGCTTCTGTTGCAGGAAGAGGCACAGGATAAAACATGGGAGAAATTCGTTTCGGCCAAAAAAAGACTTGTTCCTGCTGTGTTAGCTAACAAAACTTGGGAAGATTTCTTGAAAAACACGACTCAAAAAGAAAGAGATTTTTGGATGAAAGGCCTGGGGAATAGGCCGTACTGTCGGTTTTTGCTTAGACAATTTTATTGATACTGTTTGGATTTTGTGCCGCCCTGATATGAATAGCCCAGTTTCTTTTTAATAAGAGATTGGGCTAAATTTTCGCCATTTCCGTTTGTCACATCGCATAACAAACGAAAATACTTATCCCGGCCGCAGTTAGAAAGATTAATCTGGCTTGTTGGGCCAGTTTCTTTTCGCGGTCTGTTTTCCCTTTTATTTCCGGCGTATCTACGCCGCGCACCCGTACCGGTACTTTTTCGCAATAAACCGCCAACGAACAGTTTAAATTGATTTTAAAGGTATCTCCATCGTATATAGAGGCGACGGACACGTCATTGAACGCTTGATTTTCTTCCAACGGGCCTGTTTTGCTAAGGGGTTTGCCTTGTTGTTGCATGAAAAATAAAATTACAGTAATGATTACACTGGCCCAAAATTTAATTTGTTTTTGGGAGAAGTTTTTAGAGGAACGGCGTGTTGATTTGCGTTTTGGTGACATGGTTTATTTCCTGGGTAAAAGTATATGTAGCTCTTTGGGTGAAATGGAAATTTCCAAACTGTCCGTGGCTTTGCGTGGTTCGCCATCGATATGATACATAATTTCTCCCGCCCGCTTGATAAGAGCATGTTGCACTTGCTCGGTGTGAATTAACCCGAACGGGCGCCAGGTGTCCGTAAAAAAAGCAGGTACCGCAAGAGCCAATTTCCATTTTGGTGCATTTTGAACAGACACCATTTCTAATTTTCCATCGGTCAAGCTGGCTGTCGGGGCAATTTTAAAGTTACTGCCGTATTGTCGGCCGTTAGCAAACACTAACGTTAGCGGTGCTGTTAAACACGTTTGCCCGTTGATTGTTACTTCCAGTTCCGGCGGTTTGTAAGAAAAAGCAGTTTTGGCTCCTATCTTAAAATAAGGCCATTTACCGCGCGAGCCGGTTTTCCCGTGTTCCATAAATTGCCATGCAATAGCAGCCTCAATGCCGACTCCGGCCAAATTTAAAAATAATTCCCCGTTTGCGTATCCCACGTCGCAAGGCACGGGGGAAGTTTGCAACAGTTTCTCAAGGGCGGCTTTAAAAGCAAGCGGCATTCCCAACTCGCGCGCAAACCCGTTGCCGGATCCGCGCGGAATGACTCCCAGGGCGGTTTGCGAGCCGACCAGCCCGCGTGCTGTTTCGTTAATAGTTCCATCCCCTCCCATGGCCACTACGGCTTGGAAGCCTTCTTGTGCGGCCGTTTGGGCCAGTTGAGTGGCGTGGCCGGGAGCTTGGGTGAGGCAAACCTGTGCGTGCGGAAACCGGGCCAAAATAGTTTGGCGGATGGTATCTGTATCTAACGACTTCTTACCGCTTATGGGATTTAGGATAAAACACCATTTCATAGTTTTTTAAGTGTTTTCGGTTCGGTAATTTGTTGTTTGTTCTCTAATTGAAGCAAAGCATCATGAATGCGTTCAATTTTAATTAAATTGCATCCCAATGCCGCTATTTTGCCACCTACGGCTAATACGAACATCATCAGTACCGCAAAAAGACCGACATTCGCCAGCGTATTTAAATTGTCCATGGGAATTTGCATATTCCCTACTTGTGAGCGTATGTTCATATCCGCTAGTTGCACCACAGGAGCAACCGGCTTGCGGTCTACAAACACTTTATACATGCTAAAGAACGAAAAAAACATTACCATAACCCCTACAGCGATTAATACATAGCCGATAGTTCTATTCATACTTCCTCCCATTTTCCTCATATTATAACAAACTATAGCTTTCCCGGAAACGAGTGTCGCCGAAGAGGGCCTGTATTTGATATACTTTATATATACCCTTACGTAAGAAGGTTTTATGAAAACAAGTACCCAAATCAGAAATAGTTATCTCCAATTTTTTAATCAAAAGGGATTGCCGACGATCCCTTCCAGTTCGCTTATCCCGCATTCGGACCCGACTCTTTTATTTACTTCTGCGGGTATGGTGCAATTTAAAGCTAATTTTTTAGGGATTGATAATTCACTTAAAAATGCAGTTTCCTGCCAAAAGTGCGTCCGCACCACCGATATTGACAGCGTGGGTTTTACGGAACGCCATTTAACTTTTTTTGAGATGTTAGGTAACTTTTCATTTGGGGATTATTTTAAAAAAGAAGCCATTGATTGGGCTTGGGAATATTTGACGGTAGTGCTAGGTATCCCGGCGGATAAACTGTACGTAAGTATCTATAAAGGCGGTATTGCCCCGCGGGACGAAGAAGCCTATCAAACCTGGCTTAAATACGTACCTAAGGAACGTATTTTTGAACTTGGCGAGGCCGATAACTTTTGGACTATGGGCCCCACCGGTCCGTGTGGCCCGTGTACGGAAATTTATTATGACTTTGGCGATAAAGGCTGTAAAAACCCGCACTGTGATATTACGTGCGATTGTGGGCGCTTTGTGGAAATTTGGAACGTCGTATTTGAAAGTTACAACCGCCAAGAAGACGGTTCTTTAAAACCGTTGCCGCATAACAATATTGATACCGGCATGGGATTAGAACGTCTGTGCATGGCCTTGCAAGGCGCAAAAAACGTGTTCGGTACGGACTTGTTTACGCCGCTTATTGATCAAGCCAAGAAAGATTTAAAAATCTCCGGTAAAACAAAAGAAGAAGATTCTGCGCTTCGCATCATTGCGGACCATGTGCGCGGCTCCAGCTTTTTGATTGCGGAAGGTATTTTGCCTTCCAACGAAGGGCGTGGCTATATTTTGCGCCGTTTGATTCGCCGCGCGGCCCGGTATGCCAAACTTATGGGCAACGAACAACCCTATCTGTACACGCTGGTACCGGTAGTGCAATCTATTTTTGCGGGTTTATACCCGGAGATTGATAAAAATTTATCTCACATCCAAGACGTACTCAAACAGGAAGAAAAAACTTTCTTGAAAACATTGGTCACGGGCGAAGAAAAATTAACCGAACTGTTGGCTACGGGTGCAAAAACTATTTCCGGTGAAGATGCCTTCCATTTGCACGAAACGTATGGTTTCCCGTTGGAGCTTACGCGTGAAATTGCCGCGGCTAAAGGAGTGGCGGTGGACGAAAAAGGGTATGAAGTTGCCAAAGAAGCCGCCCAAGAAAAAAGCCGTTCGTACGCAGATGAATTTAGCAAAAACAAAGTGATCACCATGCAAAAGTTGGAAAATGCGCTCGTACCCACGCAATTTGTGGGGTACGATATGCTTACCGCGCAAGCGGAAGTGTTGGCGTTACTCAACGAACAGTATGAAGTGACCGATACATTAAACGGTACCGGTTTCGCGGTTTTCAACACAACCCCTTTCTATGCGGAATCCGGCGGCCAGGTTGGCGATAAAGGGAGTGTCTTGGTTAACGGCCAAGAAGTGGCTCGCGTGGAAGATGTACAAAAACCGTTAGGGAAAATTTTCTTGCATAAAGTAAATGGAACGTTGCATAAAGGGCAAACGGTTTCATTATCTGTAAATGCTGCTTTGCGTAAACGCTGCACGGCAAACCATAGTGCTATTCATTTGGTAAACGCGGCGCTTCGGCAAGTGTTTGGGCCGAGTGTACACCAAAGCGGTTCTTATGTGTCGCCGGAACGATTCCGTTTTGACTATACGCTTTCCAAAACGCCGACCGCAGAAGAATTAAATAAAGCATGGGCAATCGCTAATAAGGCGGCCGAAAGTGCCCTGCCGGTTACGTGCCAAACACGTCCGCTTGCGGACGCTGAAAAATTAGGCGCCGTAACACTTTTAGGCGAAAAATATGCTGACCCGGCCCGCTTTGTTTTGATGGGCGGAAGTTTTGATCATCCCGAACAAAAGTATAGTTTGGAATTGTGCGGCGGAACGCATGTGAAAAACACGGCCGATGTAATTACCGTGATGGTGCTCAAAGAAGGTTCCGTGTCTGCCGGTGTGCGCCGCATTGAAGGTGTGGCCGGATACGCTGCTTTAGATTACTTAAAAGAAATAAATCACCAAGCTAGCGAACTGGCCAGCCGGTTAGTAGTACCTGCCAAAGATGTGTTTGCGCGCATTAACGCCATTATGGACGAATTGAAAAACGTTAAAAAGAATTACGAAGATTTTCGCCAAAAAATGTTGGCAGCCGGCGGTGTAAACGAAATGACGTTTGCACTCAAAAACGGTACTTCGGTGGTGCTACGCAAAGCCGATGATGCCCAACCCAAAGAATTGCGCAACATTGCCGACACAATTGCACAAAAACATACGCAGGCATTGGTAATTGTGACGTGCGATAAAGACGGCAAGCGTGCGTTTGTAGTTAAAATGGCGGGCAAATTGCCCAATACGGACGCTGTAACGGTTGCCAAGCAACTGGCCGAGCATTTAAATGGTCGTGCCGGTGGCCGGGCAGATTTTGCCCAAGGCGGCGGTGAGGCGAAAGAGCCGATGGAAAAGTTGCTAGCCGCGTTAGCCGCGTAGTTTAGAAGAGTTTAAAACTCCGGGGAAAAATTCTGTTTTTCCCCGGAGTTTTTATTTGTGTTACTTCTCCATATAAAAAATTAAAACCCGCCGTTTGGCGGGTTAAAATTTTTGGTAGGGATAGGATTCGGCCACAAGTTGGCTCGTTGACCCTCGCCCCTCGCGGCCCCGGCTCGCGGTACTCGCCTTTGCCTGACGGCAAAACTCGTACAACGCTGTGCCTTTCGAATCCTAACGAAAGCAAAGCAGTTTGCTTTCTTCCCTTCACAAAAAAATGGCCCTGCTTGCGCAGAGCCAAAGTTTTGGTAGGGATAGGATTCGAACCTATGTAGGGCGTAGCCCGACGGTTTTACAGACCGTTGCTTTTGACCACTCAGCCACCCTACCTTTCAATTTATCAAAAAGGACGAATAAAAACGCCCTTTACTTAAACAACTAGGTACAAATATTATAACAAAAATTGAGCAGACTGTCACTTGCGGGCTCGGAAGGATCTTAATAAAGAGCGTTGAGCCCTTCTTAACCGACGGACAAAAAAAATAAAAAGTGCTAGAATAATACTATGCCGAAACCCGCTACTACGCCCCTAATGAAACAATACTACGATATCCGTTCTAAACACCCGGATATTATCTTGTTTTTCCGTCTGGGCGATTTTTACGAGATGTTTGATGAGCAAGCCAAAGAAGTAAGTGCCCTTTTGGGCCTTACGCTTACGGCTCGTAACGGCACACCCATGTGCGGTATCCCTTATCACGCGGCTAACAACTATATCGCGCGGCTTTTGGGGGCGGGTAAAAAAATCGGCATTTGCGAACAAACCAGTTCGGTGATGGACAAAACCACCAAACTCTTTGAACGCAAAGTCATCCGCGTTATCACGCCCGGAACCCTCGTGGAAGATTCTCTTTTAGATGCTAACCAAGCCAATTATTTAGTCACGCTTGAAATTCATTCGCAAGGTTGGGCATTGGCTTGTGTAGAGGTTTCTACCGGCGAATTTTGGGTCAATCAAAACGATAAAGACCCGGCATTAACTTATTTGGCCGCCGCCTTGGCCACTATTAACCCATCCGAGATTGTAGCGGATAAAAAATCGTTAGAAATTTTAAAACAGAAAGTGGTGCTCCCCGGTTCGCTCACACTTACAGAACAACACCCCTTTGATGGTGATTTTGCCTTACCGGAAAATTGGCCGGCCTTAAATGCGTGGAAAAATAAAGAGAGGGCCTTGTCCTGTGCGTTGCAAACCATGCAGTATTTAAACGTAACAGAGCCCAGCTTTAAAACCGTTTTAATCCCCTCGTACCGGGAACTGAAAAACTGCTTGCAAATGGATGAAAGTGCCGTGGCCGCACTGGAACTTATCAAAAGCCAGGAAGGCGCGCGTAAAGGCAGTTTATGGGCGCTTATGGATAAGACGTGCACAGCCATCGGTAGCCGCAAACTCAAAGAATGGATGCTTCATCCGCTGATGGACCC
Organism: uncultured Elusimicrobium sp.; assembly: GCA_902794125.1. GTDB lineage: Bacteria > Elusimicrobiota > Elusimicrobia > Elusimicrobiales > Elusimicrobiaceae > Avelusimicrobium. The sequence goes on from CADBFX010000011.1 coordinate 11,623, forward strand.
GGGCGAGATTCAAGAGCGTCAAAACTGTGTAGAAGAATTTGTAAAAAACCAAGCCGCGCTGGCCGATTTAGGGGCACTATTAGACAATATTTCCGACGTAGAGCGCATTATGACGCGTATTGCTACCGGCTCTGCTTCCCCGCGTGATTTGGCGGGGCTTCGCCAGTCCCTTTTAAACGTAGATCCGTTAGCCAATTGGTTTGAACATTACGGTTTTGTAGCCCCGCATTTACAAGCGGCTTTTGCCACCAACGCGGGGGCACTCAAAGAAATGTCGCGCATTTTATATGAAGCCATAGAAGAAAACCCGCCGCTTCATTTATCAGACGGCAACGTCATTCGCGCCGGATACAATGCCGAACTGGACGAGCTGCGCGCGTTAAAACAAAACAGCAACCGCACCTTGGAAGAATTATGTGCGCGCGAACGTGAAAAAACAGGCATTCCTACGATGAAAGTGGGCTTTAATTCAGTGTTTGGTTATTACCTGGAAGTGACTAAAAGCCATATTAGCAAAGTGCCTTATAACTATGTGCGTAAACAAACTTTAGTAAATGCCGAACGATTTATTACCGAAGAGTTAAAAGAATTAGAAGATAAAATTTTAAATGCCGAACAACGTATTTTACGTTTGGAAAGCAGTTTGTTTGACCAAGTGCGCAAAACATTGGCTGCGCAAATAAATCAAGTAAAAACATTTGCTCAGATTGTGTCGGAACTAGACGTGTTACGCTCGTTGGCGTTATGTGCGTTAAAAGGTAATTACGTAAAACCGGTGGTAGATAACAGTACTGTGCTTTCATACGAACAAGGCCGTCATCCGCTTGTGGAAGATATTTTGCCGTCCGGTTCGTTTGTGCCTAACAGTATTACGGTCGGCACGCCGGATAATCAGATTATGTTAATCACCGGCCCGAACATGGGCGGTAAAAGTGTGTTTTTAAAGCAAACGGCGCTGATGGTAATACTGGCCCAAATGGGTAGTTTTGTGCCGGCGGCCAAGGCGCATATCGGAGTAATAGATAAAATTATGACGCGTATCGGCGCGCATGATGCACTAGGGCGCGGGAATTCTACTTTTATGGTAGAAATGAATGAAACCGCCCATATCTTGACCTCTATGACGCCGCGCAGTTTGATTTTGTTAGACGAAGTGGGTCGCGGAACTTCTACCTTTGACGGTATTTCCATTGCTTGGGCAATTGTGGAATATTTATATAAACCGCATGGCGGCCCGAAGGTGCTGTTTGCTACACACTATTTTGAACTGGTAGATTTGGAAAATAAATATCCCAGCGTGCGCAACTTTCACGTGGAAGCGCAAGAATATAAAGATGCTTCCGGCCAAAGCAAATTGGCGTTTTTGTATCAAATCTTGCCCGGTGCGGCAGACCGTTCGTATGGGATTCACGTGGCGGAAATAGCCGGGCTTCCGGCAGCGTGTACGCTTCGCGCTAAAAAAGTGCTAAAAGATTTAGAGGCCAAAAAAGGCACTAAAATTTCCGCTAAAGAACAAGACATGGTAAAAGATTTATTTTCTTCGCCCATTGTGGAAGAAATTAAAATGGCCGACCCCGATAAACTCACTCCGCTGGCCGCTTTGCAGTTAATTTGCGAATGGAAGAAACGGATCAATGAGTAACATACACGTATTAGACGAAAAAACAGCCGGCAAAATCGCCGCGGGCGAAGTAATAGAACGCCCGTCCGGCGTGCTCAAGGAACTGCTGGAAAATGCAGTAGATGCCGGGGCCAGCAGTATCCATGTGGATATTGAAGGCGCCGGAAAAACATTGATTCGCGTGAACGATAACGGTTGCGGTATGAGTGCGGAAGATTTAGCACTCAGTGTGCTTCGCCATGCTACCAGCAAAATCAAAAATTTTGACGATTTGGAAAAATTGAACACATTTGGCTTTCGCGGGGAAGCATTGTATTCCGTGGCGGCAGTTTCGCGCATGACGCTTACCAGTTGCACCGGAGAAGGCCCCGGCCATCGTTTGCACGTGGAAGCCGGAAAAATAGTTTCCCAAAGCCCGGCTCCCGCCATTAAAGGAACGACTGTAGAAATTCGCGATTTGTTTTTTAATACACCCGCCCGCCTTAAATTTTTGAAAAGTGATTCATACGAGCGTGCCTGTTTATTAAAAGTAATTGAAGAAAGTGCGCTGGCGAATTTATCGGTTGGATATACCGTGCGTATAAACGGACGGGAAGTTTATAATTTACCGGCCCAAACGGAAGATTTTCAACACGCCGTGCTGGCGCGTGCACGTGCTGTTTTGGGAGATGAAGTAGCCGAAAGTCTGCTTTTTAAACAAGCGGACACGATGGGTTTAAAACTTTTTATAACGCCGGTAGATAGACTTGTAAGCGTGCGTGATATGCAATATGTGTTTGTCAATCGCCGACCGATTGATTCTAAAACTGTTCAGCAAGCCATTTATAAGGCTTACCAAAACGCGCGCGGCAAAGATAAACACCCGGCTTTTTTAGTTTATTTAACATTGCCGGCCAACGAATTTGATGTAAACATCCATCCGCAAAAGCGGGATATTCGGTTTACGGATGAACACCGCGTGTTTGGGTTTTTAATGAACATTACCGGGGAAACCGTATTTGGCGCTTCCCGCCCGGTGGAAGTAAATACGGGAGCACGCCCGGTAGATGCAGGAAAGAATATTGCGCTTCCCGCCAATGCCCAAGCTGCCGCTGCGCATTTGTTTACGGCCCCTGCACAAGAAGCCGCCGCGCAACCTGCTTTTGCGAAAAAGGAAAAATCATCTCCATTTAATTCTTTTACTCCAAAACAAAATTATTTATTGAAAGATGCGGAAGACTCGTTTGTGACGGTTGATCAGCCGGCTATCAACAAAGAACCAGTGCACGAAACTGTCCAATCGCCGGAAGGAAAGGACCCGGCATGGTATGTAGGGCCGTATCATTATTTGGGGCAATTACAAAAGAGTTATTTGCTTTTTGAAAACCCACTGGGGCTTGTACTAATTGATCAGCATGCTGCACAGGAACGAGTGCTGTTTGAGCATTATTTAGATGCTTTTGAAAAACGGGAAATGAAGACCCAAAAATTATTATTTCCTATTCATGTGGATTTACCGCCTTCTAATGTGGAAACGTTGCTTTCTTGGAAAGATTGGTTGAAAACGGCCGGCTTTGAAGTGGAACCTTTTTCGGCCCGCACCGTGCAAGTAAAAACAACGCCTTACGTATTACGTTTTAAAGAAGATGCTATGAAAGCTTTTATTGTTTCCTTGTCACAAGTACTTGGAGATCCGTCCAAATCTACCGAAACGCTCAAGCGGTCTATGGTGGCCATGCTGGCGTGCAAAAAGGCTATTAAGGCGCATGACCAAATTTCCGCAACAGAAGCGGAAGCACTTTTAGAAAATATGAAAAAATGTAAAGACGGCATGCATTGCCCGCACGGACGCCCGTGTGTAGCACAGTTAAAAATGAAAGAAGTAGATAAACTTTTTGGAAGATAAAAAATAAAAAAGGCGGCCTGTAAAAAGGCCGCCTTTTTTGTGTGAAAAAATTATTTGTCCGGCAGCGAAATAAACAAAAAGTTTTCTTCCCGCACCGGGAATGCGGCGTTGTAGCGTTTAATATAGTCTTCGGTAGCGGCGTCGCCGGAGAATTCACGCATAGATTGGAAGGTTTGATCCTCTTCTTTTTGGGTGGAAAAAAGCCAAAAGGGTTGGGTGTGGTCTACCCACTCGTCAAAAATTTCTTTTGGGAACATCGGCAGATCCACGGTTTTCTGTGATACTTGTTGCACTTTTTCATCTTGCGATAAGCCGTTTTGTTGGGCCAATTGCTCCCGTTTTTCATACCAACGTTCGTCTTCTTCGGACATTATATTATCCGATAACAGCGTAATAGACGTATATTGCTTAATGCCTACCATCGGGGGTAAGTCTACAGAATACGTGTTATTAATATGCCCGGCCCCAGCATACACAATTATAATATCGTACAGAGGCAAAACGGCTTTAATACGCCGGGCCCATTCCCGGTTACGTTCCCGTACTCCCCAAGAGGATACACCAATAAAATCGGATAAAGAAAATGAAGAAGTTTGAAAGGATCTATCAACTCGTTCTCCCTGTCTAACGCGCACAACCGAGCCACCTACTTTAACCACCGGAGGGGCTTCCAGCTCTATAGAATCGTCCAGAGCTAATTGGTCCATATTTAACGAATCGGCTGTTTCAAATACCCGGCTGTATTCTTCGGGAGCCGTTATTTGTTCTGTTTGGGTTCCCGCTTTTTTAAGAAGAACTAACTCGTTCACATATTCGTTGCCTTCTTGCAGCCATTGCCGTGTTTCTTGCATAGCTTGTTGGAAATGAACCATGTGGTCGGCATTATATTTTTCCGGATGGGCGTACGAATCTTGCAATAGCGGGAGGTTTTCCTGATATACTTGTTTCATCAGATTGAATTCCGTTAGCGGGAAGGGCGGAGTCCAGACTAAAAATTCGCTAGCCAGCAAAATGCGCGCATTGGGATTGGCCTGACGTACGGATTTAAGGATAGTGGCTACTTCCGGGATAATGTTAGCCGTGTTATGGTTTTCGCCAATGTAAATGATTTTCTGATTGGTAACAATCGACGAATAGTCAAACGCGCCTTGCCCACGTCTGATAGGTAATTTAAAATCCGGCCCGGCCAGCTGTTGGCATTGGCGGTTGCTTTCCGCGTCTATATTTACGGAGCAAATTTCCACTTCCTGTGTGCGTTTATTTTGTTTTAAAAATTCATTCCAAGAAATTTCCTGCCAATTATCGGGGTTTTGGCGGGCCGCAAGGGCTTGGAGCGGGGAGGTTTTAACAAGGGCTTTTTCGGCTTTGCGTGCGCGGTCCGCTAAATTTACGCGAGCCGTTACAGCCGAGGTAATATCCTGGGCAAAACAAGCAACCGAAAATAAGACGGCTAAGAGGGTAAAAGTTAGTTTTTTCATGGTTTTTATATATCCTTCTTTGTACTATAACAAAAGGCATCCCCAAAAACGAGGGTCTTTGGGCCCAGAAAGGGGTAGGCCCTTTCCAAAAATACTACAAAGCAGCCCCTTCCCTTTCCCTCTAAAAAAAGATATCCTTTATATATATCTATATTATGGAGGCCTTATGCCTGAAAATCCCGTATTGGAGCGTATTTTATTTTCCGAAGAACAACTGGCTACGCGTGTAGCCGAGCTGGGCCGTCAAATATCAGCGGATTATCGCGGCAAATTACCGCTCTTTGTAGGGATTTTGCGCGGATGCGTTTTGTTTTATTCCGATTTGATGAAACAAATCAGCGTGGACTGTAATATGGATTTTATGTGCTTGTCTTCCTATTCGGGCACCAGCAGCACCGGGCAAGTCCGCACGATGCTTGATTTGCGCGAAAGCATTAAAGGCCGTCATGTGGTAATTGTAGAGGATATTGTAGATACGGGGCTGACCTTGGAATATTTGATGGGTAATTTGCAAAACCGCGGTGCGGCCAGCATTGAAATTTGCTGCTTACTGGATAAACCTTGCAACCGCAAAGTGGATATTCACCCCAAATACGTCGGTTTTACCGTAGAAAACGAATTTGTTATCGGGTACGGTTTGGATTATAACGAACTGTACCGTAATTTGCCTTATATCGGAGTATTTAGAAAATAATGAAGAATAAACGTCCAACTCGTTCTTTTATTTCGGTCGGTCAGATTGCCGGCTGGTTGTTACTGTTTGCGGTAGCCATTTTCTTTTTTAATAAACCCGGCGTTAAAGAAGCCGTGCTGGATTATTCCGACTTTAAACAAAAAGTGGCAGCGGCGGAAGTGTCGGATTTAACCGTTGCTCCGGGTGTTATTTCCGGCTTGTATAAAAACGATCAAGGGCAATTTGTCCCGTTTAAAACGGTGCGCATGGAAGACCCCGGGCTGGTGCAAGAAATGTCCGCCGCTAAAGTGAAATATAAAGCCGAGGCGGATAAAAGTTGGATTGGAAACATCTTATTTAATATTTTGTGGATTGTGCTTTTAATTGGGTTGTGGTGGTTTATTTTCATCCGTCCGCAAAGAAGCGATGGCAAGAGTGCCATGAATTTTGCCCGTTCTAAAGCCAAAATGCAGGATCCTTCTAAGCAAACCGTTACGTTTAAAGATGTAGCCGGTTGTGAAGAAGCCAAAGAAGAATTGGAAGACGTCATTAAATTCTTAAAAAATCCGAAAAAATTCCAAAAATTAGGTGGCAAATTACCTAAAGGCGTTTTGTTATATGGTGCTCCCGGTACGGGGAAAACTTTGCTTGCTAAAGCCGTAGCAGGTGAAGCGGGCGTGGCCTTTTTCTCGGCGTCGGCTTCTGAATTTGTGGAAATGTTTGTGGGCGTGGGCGCGGCGCGCGTGCGCGATTTATTTGACCAAGCCAAAAAGAATTCTCCAGCCATTATTTTTATTGATGAGTTAGACGCTGTTGGCCGTCGGCGTTTTGCCGGTATTGGCGGCGGACACGACGAACGCGAACAAACGCTGAACCAATTATTAATTGAACTAGACGGCTTTGAAAGCAAACAAGGCATTATTTTAATGGCTTCTACCAACCGCCCCGACGTGTTAGACCCGGCGCTAATTCGCCCCGGCCGCTTTGACCGGCACATTTCTGTTCCCGCGCCGGATTTGAAAGGGCGTGAAGAAATTTTAAAAGTACATGCCAAAAAAGTAAAACTCGCGCCGGAAGTAGATTTAAAAACGGTAGCCAAAGGAACGCCCGGTTTTGTGGGGGCGGACTTAGCAAACGTAGTAAACGAAGCGGCCATTTTGGCGGCCCGTGCCGATAAGGAAGCCGTTGAAGTGAGCGACATGGACGAAGCTATTGAACGTGTGATTGCCGGCCCGCAAAAGAAAAGCCGCATTATTTCCAAGCATGAGCAACAAGTGATTGCGGCGCACGAAGTTGGCCATACGGTAGTGGCACGGTTAACGAATCACTCCGACCCGGTGCATAAAGTAACAATTATCCCGCGGGGGCAAGCACTGGGATACACGTTACAACTGCCGTTGGAAGATAAATTTCTAACCAGCAAATCAGAACTTTTAGATAAATTGTGTATTTTACTCGCGGGTCGCGCGGCCGAGGAAATTGTGTTTGGCGAAATCACCTCCGGTGCCAGTGACGACTTGAATAAAACTATGTCTTATGCCCGCAAGATGGTGGTGGAACTGGGCATGAGCGAAAAATTAGGGCCAATCGCGCTTCCCAATGGAGACAATGGCGAAGTGTTTTTAGGGCGCGATTTGTCCCGCCATACTACCTATTCGGAAGAATTGGCCCGCACAATTGACGAAGAAATTTTAAATCTGATTAAATCATCTTATGCCCGCGCGAAAGAGATTATTACTTCTCATCGCGCTGCATTTGATAAACTGGTGGCAACCTTACTTGAAAAAGAAGTGGTGGAAGCTGCCGAAATTGATGTAATATTGGGCTTGGCACCCGCCGCGCAGGAAGAAACTGCTGCGCCGCAGCCCACCGAGCAAGAACCCCTCGAGCAGGAACCGAAGGCGCCGAAGGCCATACCGCCGGAGGCAAAACAAGCGGACCTGTTTGAATAATTGTTCGTTTTTGCGGGAATTTTAAGCGCGAAACGGAGGAAGTTCTCCGTGCGCAAAAGGAAGTTTGTTCTATGGGAAAATATTTTGGAACGGACGGAGTCCGCGCGGTAGCCGGGCAGTTTCCGCTCGTAGATGATTTTATCCAAAAATTAGGGTATGCTTCTTTAGGCAAGTTGCAAAAATATGCCCAAGAAGCTCACCTAAAACCGCAAGTTATTATTGCGCAAGATTCGCGCATTTCCGGGCCTTCCATTTTGGCCTCGCTGGAAAAAGGAATCCGCGCCAGTGGCGTGAACGTAATCAGCATTGGTATCGCGCCGACCCCGGCCGTTGCTTATCTAGTGCAAAAGACCGGCAGTTTGTGCGGCGTGGTGATTTCGGCCAGCCACAACCCGGCCGAATTTAACGGCATTAAATTTTTTACCAACCAAGGCACCAAACTCCCCGAATCCTTAGAAAATTCCATTGAAAAAGAAATTGATGAACTTACTTCGGTGCCGGCTCCCACTGGGGCCTATACGGAAGATACATCTCTCGTGCGCGAATATGAAAAATTTTTAATGTCCACGGTAGATGCTTCGCTGTTAAAAGATACGAAAATTGTATTGGATTGCGCAAACGGTGCCAGCTATAAAGTGGCGGTAAATGTATTTAGCGGACTTGGTATGAACGTAACTGTAACGGCCGCTAAGCCCGATGGGACCAACATCAATAAAAATGTGGGTGCTCTCCATACTCAATTTATGCAAGATCTAACCGTCAAAGAACAAGCCTTCATGGGTTTTAGTTTTGACGGAGATGCCGACCGCGTTATAGCGTCCGATGAAAAAGGCCGCCAAATGGATGGCGATACAATCATTGCTTCTTCTGCCGTATGCATGAAAGAACAAGGAACTCTTCATGATAACCGGGCGGTGCTGACTGTGATGGCCAATTTGGGCTGCATTAATTATCTCAAAGAAAAGGGCGTAGCCGTTGAATTGACGACCGTTGGTGATAAATACGTTTCCGAAGCCTTAGAAAAAGGGAACTTGTCTATCGGCGGAGAAACTTCCGGCCATATCATTTTCCGCCAATTTGCCAACACGGGGGACGGCATTTTGTCAGCCTTGCAGTTTTTGCAATATGTAAAAAAGTCCGGCAAACCGGCCAGTTATTTTACCGATCAATGGAAAAAATATCCATGTCAATTAAAAGCAATTCCGGTTACCAGCAAACCACCACTGGATACGTTGGACGGTTTTCTCCCCGGAGTAGCCGCTATTGAAAAAACCATGAACGGCAAAGGCCGTGTGGTGGTGCGTTATAGCGGAACGGAACCGAAATTGCGTATTTTAGTGGAAGGCGAACAAGAAGAAATGGTTGCGCGTGTGATGCAAGAAGTGGAAGCGTTATACCAACAAAAAACGGAGGTATTGAAATGAGTTTAAAATTAGGGGTAAATATCGATCATATTGCTACCTTGCGCCAAGCGCGCCGGGCTCCCTATCCGGATCCGTTAGATGCCGCTGCCGTTTGTTTAAGCACCGGTGCCGATTTTATCGTTGTTCATCTTCGCAAGGATCAGCGACATATCCAAGAAAAAGATGTAGCCCGTTTGTGCAAAGTTTTTCCCGGAAAAATTCATTTAGAATGTTCTTATAGCGAACAAATGGAAAAAGCGGCTCTTAAATATAAACCGCATTCGGTGTGCATCGTGCCGGAAGAACCCGGCGAAGTAACCACTACAGGTGGGTTAAAGTTTTCGCCAAAAACGAACAGCCGGCTGATGAAAATGATTGCCAATTTACATAAAAAACATATTTTAGTTAGTTTGTTTGTCAGTCCGGTAGCTGCTGATATCCGTACGGCTGCTAAATTGGGAGCAGATATCGTGGAGTTGTGCACGCGTGATTACAGCGAAGCTACTTCTTCCAAACAAGCTCAAAAATTATTACAGGAATTAGCTTTGGCCGGTTTACTGGCCAATGAACTGGGGCTGGAAGTCCACGCCGGACATGGGTTAGATTATCATAACGTGCTCGCCGTGGCGGATCTGGGTGGCATTTCGTGTATGAATATCGGTTTTGCAATTATTACCCGCTCGCTTTTTGCGGGCCTTCCCACTGCTGTTAATGAGATGAAAGGGTTACTGTAAGGAGCGCTTATGTGTGGAATTATCGGATATGTCGGTAAAAAGAACAGCGTTTCTTATATCATAGATGGTCTTAAAAAATTGGAATACCGCGGATATGATTCTGCCGGCATTTCTATTTTACAAGACGGCAAATTAGTAACCGTGCGTGCGGTCGGCAAAGTGGCGGAACTGGAAAAAGCCACCTTGCAAGTAAGCCCCAAAGGGAGTACCGGTATCGGCCATACCCGTTGGGCTACTCACGGCAAACCCAGCGAAGAAAACTCGCACCCGCATACGGATTGCAGCGGCGAAATAGTGGTCGTTCATAACGGAATTATTGAAAATTATCTCGTCTTACGCGATAAACTTAAATCGCTTGGTCATAAATTTAAAAGTGAAACAGACACGGAGGTTATTGCTCACCTGGTAGAAGAAAATTTACAACATATTCGCTCCGGCAGTAACGAAGAAAAATTATTAAAAGCCGTCCAAAGAACCAATAAAGAAATTTCCGGCGCGTTTGCGTATGGAGTACTTTGGGCGAAAACACCGGGGCTTTTAATTGGAGTTAAAAACCAAAGCCCGATGGTGGTAGGCATGGGTAAAGGGGAAAGTTTTTTGGCCTCGGACGTGCCTGCTTTTTTAAAACATACCAACAAAGTTCTTTTCTTAGAAGACGGCGAAATTGCTCTTTTACGCGCAGACGGCGTAAATGTGTTGGATAAAGACGGTAAGACCAAAAAGCCGAAAACGATTAAAATTTCGTGGGACCAGCAAACAGCAGAAAAAGGCGGATACCCGCATTTTATGCTAAAAGAAATTTATGATCAACCCCAAGCCATTGAAGACACCTTGCGTACGGCTCGGACCGACTTTAGCAAAATTTTAGGGTTGGATACGGCAGCGTTACGCAAATTGCAGGATATTCATATTATTGCTTGTGGTACAGCGTATCACGCGGGGCTCGTCGGTAAATATTATTTGGAACAATTTGCCGGAATTCCGGTGAGCGTGGATTTGGCTAGTGAGTATAAATACCGTACGGTGCCGCATAAACCCGGCACGCTGGCGATTGCCATTAGTCAATCCGGCGAAACGGCCGATACGATTGGGGCTATTAAAAAGGCCAAACAACTAGGTTTTCGCACGTTAGCTATTTGCAACGTGTTGGGTTCCACGCTTACACGTGTGTGTGACAGTACTTTTTTCACGCATTGCGGCCCGGAAATCAGTGTGGCTTCCACCAAAGCATTTACGAGTCAAATTACCTCCATGTATGCGCTGGCGATTTCGCTGGGACATGCCAACGGAAATATCAGCACAACGGCTTTTGATAAGCTTTACAAAGAATTAATGCGCATGCCTAAGGCCATGAGCGAAGTGGTTAAAATGGAATATGAGGTGCGCCATTTGACCCGTAAAATTTACAAATCCGGACGTTTTATCTTTTTAGGGCGCAATGTGAATTTCCCGATTGCGTTGGAAGGCGCTTTAAAATTAAAAGAAGTTTCTTACCGCAGCGCCGAAGGTTTTGCGGCAGGCGAAATTAAACATGGGCCGATTTCTATTATTGATAAACAAACGCCGGTGTTTATGCTGATGCCGCACGATAGTTTATTTGAAAAAATGCTCTCTGCCTGCCAAGAATGCCGCGCACGCGGTGCGTTTGTGGTGGCCATCACCACGCCTTCCGGCGCAGCACAAGCCAAAGATGTTTCGGACAAGGTGCTTTTGGTGCCTTCGGTAAGTGAGTTTTTACAACCGATCTTAAATGTGGTGCCGCTTCAGTTTTTGGCGTATTGGATTGCCAAACGGTTGGGGTGCGATATTGACCAACCGCGTAATTTAGCAAAAAGCGTAACGGTGGAATAATATGGCCATTGTTGGCATCGGGACGGACTTAATAGAAGTCAAACGCGTTGAAGCGTTTGCTAAAAAGCCGGGCGCGTTAGAGCGTATTTTTTCTGCGGAAGAAATTGCTTATTGTTTAGCGCGCACGAACCGGTTTGAACATTTAGCCGTCCGTTTTGCCGCCAAGGAAGCGGTGTATAAAGCACTCCCGTTTGATGAAATTGCTTTTCGCAATATACAAGTTAAAAATTTAGAAAACGGTCAACCGCAAGTAGTAGTAGATGACCCGCGTATGCAGGGTTTTAAATTGTTTATTTCGTTGTCGCACACAAGCACCTATGCGGTGGCGTATGCGGTGGTAGAAAAATGAACAAACTAAATGCTTCCCACATTGCAGAGTGGTTACCTCAGCGTGCGCTTACAGCGCATAAAGGTACTTTTGGCCGCGTGTTGGTAGTGGCCGGTTCCAGGCAAATGTGCGGTGCCGGTTTTTTATGCGCAAAAAGTGCTTTAGCGGCTGGGGCCGGGCTGGTGGCATGGGCATTGCCGGCCAGCATGCAACCTGCGTTTGCGGCTGCGCTGCCTGAAGTAATTACTTGCCCGCTGACGGAAAATTCGGAAGGGTTGCTAGCCAGTCAAGAAGAATTATTTTCTTTTTACAATCAATTTAAACCTTCGCTTGTTGTGTTTGGACCGGGTATGGGAAATAGCCCGCTACTTATCGGTTTACTGGAAAAAATGAATGTGCCGGCCGTTGTAGATGCAGATGGTTTAAATGCGCTGGCGCGGCTTAGTTTATCTTGGCCTAAAGAACGCCCGGCTGTATTTACTCCACATCCCGGCGAAATGGCCCGCTTATTAAAAACCGATATAGCGCGTGAGGCGAACGAGCGGCTTGCACAAGTGCGTGCGTTGGCAGATAAAACCGGTGCGGTCGCCATACTGAAGGGGCATAATTCTTTGGTGGCGTGCGGTGAGGAAATTTTTGAAAATACAACCGGCGGCCCGGCGTTAGCCAAAGCCGGCTGTGGGGACGTATTAAGCGGACTTGTCGCCGGACTGTGGGCACAACTTGGCGCGATAAACGGCTGGAATAATCAAACGGCTTTGCGTGCGGCATTATGTGGCGTCTATTTACACGGTCTGGCCGGTGATCTAGCCGCCAAACAAAAAACAGATTTTTGTGTGCTTGCTACGGATGTTCTGGCTTTTATTTCGCAAGCAATCCAAATCGTTTTAAAGGAGAAATAATAATATGACAACGATTTTATACATTGTGCTTGGCGTGTTGGTCGTGTTAGGGTTGTTAGCTGGGTTAACGGTTTTACTTTGTATGCATGCGGCCAAAAAAGTATTGCATCCGGTTTCTAAACGTAAACCGTTAGATGCCTGGCCGGATCAGTATGCCTTGCCGTATGAAAATGTTACGTTTAAAACGGAAGATAAAGTACAGCTGAAAGGGTGGTTTATCCCTTGTGAAGAATATTCCGATAAAACGATTATTTTAATGCATGGTTGGGGTATGAACCGCGCAGATATTTTTAAAAATACGTATTTCTTGCGGGACTTGGGGTACAACTTATTCTATTTTGATTTCCGCGCATTGGGCGAAAGTGGCGGGAAGACAAGTTCTATTGGTTATTTGGAACTAAAAGATATTGCCGCTGCTTTATCGTTTTTAAAAGAAACCCGTCCACAATTTTGTAACAAAATTGGGCTTTACGGTCTTTCTATGGGGGGCATGGTGGCAATTTGCGAAACGGCCCGCAACCCGGATATTGCCTGTGTGGTGGCAGAGGCCTCTTATTATTCGTTCCGCCGCGTAGTATCGCGTTGGGCGTGGGTGCATCACCGGGTGCCGTATTTCCCAGTATTGCCGATTATTTTGCATTACATTCGCAAAAATTTGGGAGTCAACCCGGAGCGGTATAGCCCCAAATATAACATCCCCAAAATTGCGCCGCGTCCGATATTTTTGATCCATGGGCGGTACGATAATTTAGTGCCGGCGGCTCAAGCCAAACTGCTTTATAAAAAAGCGGGCGACCCGAAGGAAATTTGGTTGGTGCCCGGCGCTAAGCATAATCAATGTGCCGTAGTAGGCGGGTTTGAATATAAGCAGCGTTTGGCAGATTTTTTCCGTAAGTATCTATAAAATTTTGGCCCACTAACGCGGGCTAATTTTTCTATGAAAAAACTAGTTATTTTTGATTTGGATGGTACTCTTTTAAATACTATTGACGACTTGGCCTATGCCGCTAACGCTGCCTTAAAGGCGTGCGGTTGGCCGTTGCGCTCCAAAGCCGAAGTACAAACTTTTGTTGGTAACGGGGTAAGTAAATTGTTGGAGCGGGCGTTACCGGACAACGCAAAAAAATCAGCCAACTTAGAAACACTTAAAAAATCTTTTTTTGATTATTATGATGCCCATTTATGGATGCATACGCGCCCGTATGCGGGGATAGAAGGATTGCTGGCCTTCTTGCAAGAAAAGGGTATAAAAATGGCCGTTATTTCTAATAAATATCACGCCGCTACTAGACGGCTGATAGAACATTTTTTCCCCCAAATTAAATTTGTTTGCGTGGTGGGCCAGCAAGAAGGTCTGCCCACCAAACCTCATCCGCAAGGAGTACTTCAAATTTTATCTGCGGCTCGTGTGGAAAAGTCAGCGGCGCTATTGGTGGGAGACTCGGACGTGGATATGCAAACGGCTCATAACGCCGGGATAGAAGCATGCGGCGTAACGTGGGGGTTTCGCTCGCGGGAAGTGTTGGCGACACGCGGACCGGAATACTTAATTGACGTCCCTAGACAATTACAAGAATTACTAGTGCCCAATAGATAAGTGCTATATGTTTTTTAGCACGCGGCGCACATAACGGGCCGCGTGTTTTTTTGCGTCGTTTATATTGGCGGCAAAATCAGTGAGTACGGCGATTTGGGTAGGTTGCACGGATTGGCGGCGTAACGATTTTTCGTCCAGTTGCCCACAAATAAATAATACCGGTTTCTTTAATTTTTTGGCGGCTTTTAATAGGTTTGTACGTCCAATTTCCCTTCGCAAGTAATCACTAAATCGGCCGATTTTATTTCGCGTATAAGCGGAGTTTTTTGTAGTAAAAATTCGCTTCCCAACAGTAGCTTGGCGTTTAAACAACCGGCTAGTCCGGCAGCAATTGCGCCGGCGGCTGCCGTGCTGGGCAGGGAAGATAAATTTATTCCCGTTTCTTTTTTGATAACCTGCGCCCAACGCGTCATGGCCTTATCTAAAATTTTTACTTGGGCAGAAGTTGCCCCTTTTTGCGGGCCAAACACCTTGGCGGAACTTTTCGGCCCTAATAAGGGGTTGGTAACGTCCGCTACTCCAATTATTTTGACGCCTTTTAATTGTTTTTTAACAGCGGATAAATCTATATGATGTATTTTTAAAAGCGGTTTTGCCCCCAAGGAAAGAGAGCGTCCTATTTTGTTGTGCAGCGCGGCTCCTAACGCCGCTGCCATGCCGGCTCCGCCGTCGTTGCAGGCCACGCCGCCCAGGCCGACATAAATAGTTTTGGCCCCCAAATTTGCGGCGCGTAAAATTGCCTGTCCTACGCCAAAAGAGCTGGCTCCCAAAGGGTCTAATTCACTTGGTTTTGCGTTACCTAAACCGCAGATGCGGGCCGTTTCAATAATGGCTGTTTTGGAATCAGGCATCCACAAAAAAGAAGTTCGTTTGTTTTTTAAAAAGGCATTTTTGGCAATTAAAAAAACAGTTTTGGCTTGCGGGTGTAATCTTTTAAAAAAATCAATAAACCCGTCGCCCCCGTCCGAAAGGATAAACGCCCGCACCCGGTGTTTGGGGGCGAGCGTTTTAGAAGCAATCGTTATAAATTGAGAAGCACTTAAAGAGCCTTTTAACGCGTTGGGAGTAAGTAAAATTTTCATTAAAATTTCCAACTCAGTTGCGCTTGGATAATGGTATTGGAACTGGCGGATTTTTTTAAATCTTTTGAGCGCGGAGCGAAAGATTGCCGCACTTCAAGGCCCAGCATTAAATCGTCCACCCACGTTTCAAGCCCCGCGCCTACTGCTCCGGCTAAACCGTTGGAAGAAATAGACGAGCTGGACATTTCTCCCCGGTAGTTTAAAGTTAACATTTCGTAGTTGGCACTAGTCGTTAAATAAAAGGATACCGGGCTGCTAGGTGTTAAATAATAGTTGGCCGCGGCTCCTAATGCCATAAAACGTCCGCTGGTGGTGACGGTAGGATCGGTAATAGTAGGATCCATGGGGGTAGACAAATCCGGGAAAGAATTGTTGGCAATATTCCCCAAATACGCCGTCGGGCCGAGCCATAAATTACTTTCTTTTACGCGCCATAAAAATTTAGCCGATACGACTGCGCTCGTTCCGCCCACGTCAATCAGTTCGGTTTGAGTAGGAACGCGGGAAGTGTTATCCAATTTTAAATCAAGTGGCATAACGCCTGCTTGCACGGCAAAATATTTAGACGTGTTTTTTTCTAACGGGCGATCTGTCGGTTTCTTTTCTTTTTTTGGTTTTTTTTCGGATAATTCTTTTTTGGCTGCGGCAGCTACTTCCTGCGGAGAAATCGCGCCGGATTTAACTCCCTTTAAAAAAGCTTCTTCGTCCGTTAACGGTTGCGGGGAAACTGTTTTTACTTGGGCGGCGGGAGTTTGTACTTGCCCGTTGACGACAGTAGCTTTTTTGGCGTCAAATACTTGGTCAATATCGGAATCAAACGTCAGCCCCCCGGCCGCTTCTACGGTGCTGGCGGTATGTTGGGTTTGTTGTTGAGCGGCAGCTGCTTGTGCGGCAGTTTGTTGTTCAATTTTATGTTCTACAAATTCTTGTTGCGCGTTTTTACCCATATCATAATCGTATGCTTCAATAGATACGATTTGCGGCATATCTACGTTAACGGTGGCCCCGTCATCCGTTTGCAACTTAAGGTTAAATTCATCCATATCTAAAATGATGCCCACTAGTTGCGTGCCGCCTTTTAAAATCAAACGGTGTTTATCGGGTAAAATTTGTTCAATTTCGCGTTGGTTAAGCGTGATATTGCCATACGAAGTGGCTAAATTAAGGGTGTATTCGGTTTGGGATAAAATGGATCCGCTGATAAGTGTGCCGTCTTTCATTTTTAGAGTTTCGGCAAAAGCGGTAACAGTGCATAAAAGGAGAAACACTACTAAAAAATTTTTTTTCATACAACACTTCTCTCCCACAAAGGACGAAAAACGGCGCACGGAGTGCCCGCGCGCCGTTTAAATTATTTGGCTTCTGCGTCGGTGGAGCAGTTGCACGGAGCAACGGCTTCTTTAATTTTGCGCAGTACTTTTAATACTTTGGCAACGGTTAAGAAAGCAACAGCCGCCAACAAATCGCTGCACAAATAATACACCACCATTAACCAGATTTGGCGGTCAATAATCGGCGCTTGGATGAAAATCGTAGCGATTTGAGCAATAGTGAAGCAGAGTGTTAAATAAAATAACACTAAAAATACGATAGATAACCCTTTCAGGCACAGCCAGTTGTGTGGCAACCATTTGGCGCATTTGCAACATTTAGACATACGTTCACTCCTTGTTACTAGATAGGGGAACGGCTCCCCCTTAACTCCTTGTTACTAGATAGGGGAACGGCTCCCCCTTAAATATATTGTATCAAAAGAAACGTGTGAGTGAATGGAAAAATTAAGTTAATTTTATGCGCGTTTGGCGGTGCGTAACAACTCTTGTGCGTGCGTAAAGGCCGCGGAGCGTTTATCGGTATTGCCGCCCAACATGCGGGCAATTTCTTGCGCGAGAGCTTCGCCATTAAGGGGAGTAATAGATACTTGCGTGGTGGTGCGGGTGGCTTTTTTCTCTACGCGGAAATTAAAATCTGCTTGCGCGGCTACTTGTGCTCACAGCACTTGGCGGCCTTGGGCAGCTTGATGCAGTTTTTGGCCGACCAAATGGCCCGTTTCCCCACCAATTCCGGCATCTACTTCATCAAACACCATGACGGGCACGGTGGGGGCTAACACCGTTTTTAAACCTAACATCACGCGGGAAATTTCCCCGCCCGAAGCAATGTTTTTTAGCGGGCGCAAGGCCTGGCCCGGGTTGGGGGAAAATAAAAATTCTACTCTGTCTGCTCCGGTTGGGCCGATATTTTCTTCATCCATTTCCACCGATACGGCAAATTTAATTTGATTAAACCCGAGCGGACGGATTTGCTCGGTAATCAGTGCGGCTAATTTTTCCGCCGCTACCATGCGTTTGTCGTGCAGTTCCCGTGCCAGTTTAAGTAGTTTTTGGCGGGATTCTTTTAATGCGTTTTCTAAATCTTTTTCGTTTTCTTCTGCGTGTTCCAAATGACTGATTTTTTGGCGCAAGTCTTCGGCGGTAGCCAACACATCTGAAATTTCCGGGCCGTATTTAGCTTTTAAACGTTTTAATTTTTCGTGGCGGGTAAGCGCTTTATCCAAGGCATCTGGGTCCACGTTCATATCGTCTTTGTATGCACTTAAAGTGGAGGAAACATCTTCCAGCGTAACAAGCGCTCCGTTTAATTCTTGGCAAAGCGGTGCTAAATTTTCGTCCAGTTCGGCCATGCTTTCCAAGAGTTTGGCTGCTTTCCCGGTCCGTGCAGTAGCCGCATGTTCGGCTCCGTATAGTTCATCATAAACGCCCTCGGCCAATTCTTGCAGCCGTCCGGCGTGTTTTAATTTGGGTAAATCTTGCTCCAGTTGGACGTCTTCATTGGCACTCGGGTGCAAATCTTCAATTTCTTTCAACTGATAGGAATACATATCCAACAAGCGGGCTTTTTCCTGTGCGCTTAGCTGTAATGCTTCCAACTGGGCGCGTAAATTTTCCGTTTCCTGATAGGCGGTGGCCGTTTTTTGGCACAGCGTTTGATGTTTAGCAAATTTATCCAGTAGAGCCAAGTGTACCGAGTCGTGCAATAGACTTTGGTGCTCGTGTTGCCCGTGGAAATCCACCAAGTGTTGCCCCAGTTGCGCCAGCGTGGAAACGGTAACGGCCCGGCCATCTATAAATGCTTTGCCTTTGCCTTTGCGGTCTAACTCCCGTTTTAGTACAAAACGGTCTGCCGAAATTTGCTGGTTTTTCCGTACCTCTGCGGGTAGTAAATCGCTGGAAAATTCCGCCGATACACTCATTCGGTCGGCCCCGTCTTTAATAACCGACACATCGCCTCGCGCACCCAACACAAACCCAAGGGCTTCAATTACAATGGATTTGCCGGCACCTGTTTCACCGGAGAACACATTAAGCCCCGGCCCGATATCAAGGGTAATGTCCGAAATAATAGCAAAATTTTGCACATGTAACCGGGTTAACATTAGCGCGCCCCCCAGTTCATTTTGCGGTGTAGTACGGAAAAGAAATTGCGTTCGGAAACAGTAATAAAACGGGCTTTAAACGGGCTGCGGGTTAAAGTAACGGTGCTGCCGGGCGGTAATGCTATATTTTCCTGACCGTCCATACTAAGGCCGGCCTGTTCGTTTTCATTTTTAAAAACGGGCTTAAGTAGCAGTGTCCCTTGGGCCGGCAAAATAAGCGGTCGTTGGTGCAGCGAGTGCGGACAAACGGGCGTTACTAAATGCACATCTACGCCGGGGGTTACAATCGGTCCGCCGGCGGCTAACGAATAAGCAGTAGATCCTGTCGGCGTGGCGATAATCACGCCGTCCCCCAGAAAAGGCGGTAACTGTTCGCCGTTAAAGGTGGCTTCCACCGTAAAAGCACGCGGTTGAGCTGCGCGGATAACGCAGTCATTTAACGCTTCCAACGCATGTTCTTGCCCGCCGGGCAGATGGACCAAGGCGCGTAGCAATGCCCGGTCGCAAAGTTGAAAAGAACCTTTTAGAATTTGTGATAAAGTGGACTCAAAATCTTCTTTTTCGCAAGTGGATAAAAAGCCGAGCGTGCCGCAATTGATGCCTAAAATGGGGATTTGCAACGGTGCCGCCGCGCGGGCACAACGCAACAGTGTGCCGTCTCCGCCCAAGCAAATCAACATATCGGCGGGTTGTAGCCGGGGCAAATCATCACATAAATCGGCCGCCAGGCCTTGACGCTTTAATACGTCGCACACTTCCTGTGCCAGCGAAGCCAGTTGCGGTTTAGAATCATTATAAAATACGGCGGCTTTGGAAAAAGTCATACGTATATTGTAGCAATTTCCGGCCCGTGCGTAAGCCCGGG
>CADBFX010000012.1:0-73776 GCA_902794125.1 uncultured Elusimicrobium sp.
AGATATTAAAAAAATCGCAACAGATTTTAATAAAGCCTACAAAAATATTAAAAAACGTATTGTTATTTGCGGCGGGACCGGTTGTATTGCCGGCGGTTCGTTAAAAGTATATGAAACTTTCCAAAAAGAAATGGCTGCCCGTAACATTGCCTGCAGCCTTAAAATTTCGGAAGGTTGTCGCGAAAATTATTTAAGCTTAAGCGGGTGCCGCGGATTTTGTGCACAAGGGCCGCTCGTGAGCGTAGGCGATATTTTCTATACAAAAGTAAAACCGGCGGATGTAGCGGAAATTGTTGAAAAAACACTTTTAAAAGGCGAAGTGATTGACCGCTTGCTTTACCACAACCCGGCCAATAATCAAAAAGCCAAAACGGTAGATGATGTGCCGTTCTATGCCAAACAAGAACGTATTTTGTTGCACGATTGCGGCCGCATCAACCCGGAAGATATCAACGAATATATTGCTCACGGCGGTTATGCGCAAGCCAAACGCGCTTATACCGAAATGACCCCGGAAGAAATTTGCAAAGAAATGACCGAATCGGGCTTGCGCGGACGTGGCGGAGCCGGTTTTCCTACGGGTAAAAAATGGGAATTTGCCCGCATTGAACCCGAAGGCAAAAAATATGTAATTTGTAATGCCGACGAAGGTGACCCGGGTGCTTTCATGGACCGTTCCGTCATGGAAGGAAACCCCAACGCCGTGTTGGAAGGCATGATGATTGCCGCACGTGCTATCGGTGCTGATGAAGGATATGTATATGTGCGTATGGAATACCCGCTTGCTATTGAACGCATCCGCAAAGCTATTAAGCAAGCCGAAGAACTGGGGATTTTAGGCGAAAATATTTTCGGCTCCGGACTTAATTTTAAAATCAATGTAATGGAAGGCGCCGGCGCGTTTGTGTGCGGCGAAGAAACAGCTTTAATTGCCTCTGTGGAAGGTAAACGCGGTATGCCCAAAGTAAAACCGCCGTTCCCGACACTGGCCACGGTTGCCAAAGTGTTTGAAATGGGTGCCAAAGAATTTAAGAAAATCGGTACATTATCCAGCCCCGGTACCAAGACGTTTGCCGTAACCGGACATATTGCCAATACCGGGCTTGTGGAAGTGCCGATGGGTACGACCTTGCGCCAAGTAATTAATGACGTAGCCGGTGGTACTACCAATGACGACGGTACGGTTAACCCCGACGCGTTTAAAGCGGCGCAGATTGGTGGTCCTTCGGGTGGTTGTTTAACGCGCGAGCATTTAGATTTGCCGTTAGATTATGATTCGTTAAAAGCCGCAGGCGCGATGGTAGGATCCGGCGGGCTCGTGGTCATGAACGACAAGACCTGTATGGTCAACGTAGCGCGCTTTTTCTTGGAATTTACCAAACGCGAATCGTGTGGTAAATGCGTACCGTGCCGCGAGGGGACCGAACAGATGCTTTCTATGTTAAACGATATTGTAGAAGGCCGCGGAACGTTAAAAACGTTGGAAAATTTGGAAGATTTAGCCAAAGCCGTTCAGAAAGCATCGTTGTGCGCGTTGGGTAAAACAGCACCGAATCCGGTGCTTTCTACGTTGAAACACTTCCGGGATGAATACATTGCCCACGTGGTGGAAAAACGCTGCCCGGCCGGTGTATGTAAAGCACTTGCCCGGTTTGAAATTGACCCGGCCAAATGCAAAGGTTGCGGCATGTGCAAACGTGCTTGCCCGGTGCAAGCTATTAGCGGTACGGTAGGTAAACCGCATCAAATTGACCCCAAAAAATGTATTAAGTGCGGTAGTTGCAAACGTACCTGCAAATTTGGTGCCGTTACGACGGGTGCATAATCACGGGAGAGAGCATATTATGGAAAACGAAAATTTTGTTACGATTGAAGGGAAAAAAGTTGCGATTGAAGGCGAACGGAATCTGTTGGAACTTATTCGCAAAGCCAACTTTAACATTGTTACATTCTGCTATCACCCGGAACTAGCCGTTTATGGAGCGTGCCGGTTATGCTTGGTGGAAGTGGAAGGAATGGGGATTGTGGCTTCGTGTACCGTTGCTCCTAAGCCGGGCATGAAAGTGCGCGTGAACAGTGATGAAATCCGCAAACTTCGCCGCATCAATTTGGAACTCTTGTTGTCCTCCGGGAATCACAACTGCACGTTGTGCTCCAAATCCGGTAACTGCAAATTGCAGAAATTAGCCAAGGATATGGATGTAACGGAAATCCGCTTCAAATCCAAAAAATTAGATAGCCACAAAGATGCTACGTCCCCCGCTTTGGTGCGTGACCATAGCAAATGTATTTTGTGCGGCAACTGCGTTCGTATCTGCAATGAAGTACAAGGAATCGGAGCGATTGACTTTGCGTTCCGCGGGTTCCGCTCTAAAATTGCCACAGCTTTTAATAAAGAACTCGGCGAAAGCCACGAATGCGTGTCGTGCGGTCAGTGCGCCCGCGTATGTCCGACGGGTGCTTTGATGCCGAACTCTTCTGAAATTGAAGAAGTCTTTAAAGCTATTAACGACCCCAAAAAGAAAGTAGCCGTACATATCGCGCCGGCTGTGCGTGTGGGGTTGGGTGAAATTTTCGGTTTGCCGCAAGGCAAAAATATTGACGGTAAAATTGCTACCGCCCTTCGCATGTTAGGTTTTGATTATGTGTATGATACGGCATTTGCGGCCGATTTAACAATCGTGGAAGAAGCTACCGAATTCTTGGAACGCTTCAAAAAAGGTACAAACTTACCGCAACTCACCAGCTGCTGCCCGGCGTGGGTAAACTATGTGGAAAAATTCACACCGGAATTTATTCCTAATTTGTCCACTGCTCGTTCGCCGATGCAGATGATGGGGCCCGTTATTAAGGCCGACTATGTGGACCGCGGCGGCAAACGCGAAGATTTGGTAGTTGTTGCCATTATGCCGTGCTCGGCTAAAAAATCGGAATGTAAACGCGGCGAGTTTTACGTGGACGGCAACCCGGATACGGATTATGTCGTCACCACCGTTGGCTTGGCACGCATGATTAAAGAAGCCGGCATCGACTTTGCCAATTTGGAAAACGAATGGTTTGATATGCCGTTTGGTACCAAAACAGGCGCGGGCGTGATTTTCGGTGTGTCCGGCGGTGTGATGGAAGCGGCGCTTCGCTATGCGTTAGCCGAACTAGACCCGCAAGGCGCGCGCAGTGTTAAATTTACCAGCTTGCGCGAAAACAGCACGTTCAAAGAAAAAGAAATTACGGTAGGCGATATTAAAATTCGTGTAGCCGTAGTGAGCGGACTTAAAAATGCACGCAAACTCTTGGACGATATCAAAGCCGGTAAAAATAAATACGACTTTATTGAAGTGATGTCTTGCCAAGGCGGTTGTGTGGCCGGGGCCGGTCAGCCGCAATTTGAAGGCTGGAGCGCTCGCAAAAAACGGGCTGAGGGATTGTATCAGGAAGATACCGAACTGGCCTATAAATCGCAAGATAACAGCGGTGTAATGGCTTTGTATGGCCGTGTGTTTGATAAGATTGGCGGCAAAAGAGCTCACCAATTACTCCACACGCATTATACCGATAAAAAAGACAGAACCGGTAAATAATTCGGCTCTGTAACATACTTTGACGCGGGGGCTTTTAAATGCCTCCGCGTTTTTGCGTGTTTTAGAGGATAAGGAATTGTAAAATTAAAAAAAATTTGTTATCTTGTTACCAAGAGGCATGCTATGAAAAAAACGATTTTCTTTTTGGTGGCTTTTTCTTTCTTTGCAGCGGGTTGTTCGGATGAACAACGGGCTCTTATTCAGCAATTTTGGGGGCAAAAATTTGGTGCGCAAACGCCCGTTACGCTTCCTCCGATAGAAGAGGAAGAAATTGTGGTGGGCGAAACCGTTCCGGAACAGACCCCGGAAGTCGCCCCGGCCCCGGCTCCCGCCCCGGCTCCGGCTCCTAAAAAAAGACGGGCTAAAGCGCCGACTTCTTTAGCTATAGAAGTGGAAGATGCAGCGATCCCGGCTTACTTATTTTTATCGGATACGTGCCCCTGGTGCCGTCGTTTAAAACAACAAAATTTTGCCACTAAATTCAACAATAAACACGGAGCGGACGTTAACTTAATGGAATACGAAGTTAATTCCTCTGCCGGTATGCGTGAATATAGCAAAATGATACGGAAACATAAATTGCAAGGTGGGGTGCCGCTATTAATTATCGGTGATACGGTGTTGCAAGGATATTCCGATGATATGTTGTCCCGGGCGGACCAGGCCGTGCAAAAGGAACTTAAAAAATTAAATCGCACGTCAGGCGGTTCGGCCAAAGCGGCTAACCAACCGGCTGTACTTAGCATTATGATGGAAGACGAAGATATCAAAACGGCTGCGCCAGAAGCGGATGCCCAACAAATAAAACGTTATTTAACCCGCGTACAAGAAGATAACGGCGAGATGTTAGATTCCATGGGCCAAATGTTTAGCCCGGCTGTTCGTAACCAAGCGATGTTGATTGCTAATACGTATGAGGAAAAGTTAAGAGGTTTGGCCGCGAAAAGCAAGTCTTATAAAAATTTTGAACAAGCTGCCAAAAAAATAGAAGCTGAACAACAACAAGAAATAGATCAGCTGGTGCGCTTGAATATCAAACATATCCGCAAGTAAACAAAACGAAATTTTTTAAAAACGGAAGCCATCACTTCCGTTTTTTTTATTTCGTCTTATCTCCAAGTAAGATACAATATTATTATGACCCGTTTAAAAGGTATTTTATGTGGCATTTTAACTTCTGCCACGTTTGGAATGATTCCGCTGTTTACATTGCCGCTAATGAAACAGGGGATGACTTTTTTGTCTATTTTGTTTTACCGGTTTTTGATTTCTTCCGTGCTTTTAGCCGGACTCATCTTTTTTAGCAAACAACGTTTCCGAGTTACGCGGAAAGAACTTTTTACCTTAATGTGGTTGAGTGTTTTATATACGGGATCCGCGTTATTTTTATTTTGGGGATATAATTATATGCCCAGTGGCGCGGCTACAACAATTGTGTTTTTATATCCTATTTTTGTAGCTATTATTATGGCCTGTTTTTTTGGCGAAAAAGCCTCTTTATCCACTTATACTGCGATTGTGCTTGCCGTGACGGGGGTGGCTTTATTGTCCGGGGCAGGCAGTACGCAAGGAGTGCAATTAAAAGGCGTGTTAATAGAAGTAATTTCGGCCCTTTCATATGCGCTTTATATTGTGGGGGTAAATCAATCGTGTGTCAAAAATATGGGTGCTTGGAAAATAACGTTTTATGTTTTTATGTTTGATACTATTACCTTTGCTCTCTGCGCCCAATGCACGGGCGGTTTGCAACGGATTCCGGACATTGGCGCAGGGATTTATTTATTCATCCTGGCGTTAGTGCCGACGGTGATTTCTAATTTGTCTTTGGTATATGCTATAAAATGGATAGGCTCTACGTTTTCTTCCATTTTGGGAGCGTTTGAACCGCTTACGGCTATGTGTATTGGTGTATGGGTATTTCAGGAACCGTTTACGGTGGGGCTTGCGTGGGGTTTGGTGCTCGTAATTAATGCAGTAAGTTTAATTATTTTTGCTCCGGCTATGCGGAAAGGGTACCGCCGGGGGAAGTTAGTGTATATTACCAAAATTAAAAAGAAACATCCGGGAATGATTCCGTATCACTAGGGGGAAAATAATGCGCGGTTGGATAGTAATTTTAATTTTTTGTTTATGTATGTTTTTAGCATTAGGTAGCGTGATTGCGTGGCCGTTTTACCTGCAGCACCAGCGGCATATAAGAGGTGTGGATGCCGCGGAATTGGGAGCGGAGCTGGCATTTTCGGAGGATAAATATCAGGCGGCAACGGGCCATTACACGCCGGATTTTACGCAGTTGGGAAAAGTAATGGACCGGGAGCTCCCTTGCCCGGTAGAAGAAAACGGAACGAAACTGGTTTGTTCGGATTATACATATCAATTAGTAGCTGGGAACCGGCTGGTTGCCTTGCATAAAAAATCTTCCGCAAAATTTGTATTTGAGCTGGATACAGGGATTGTAGATTGTTCGCAAGCTCCCAATAAAGGGGAAAACGTATATGTATGTTCCTCTTTGGAATAAAATTTGATAGGATAGAAGAAACCATTACAAAAGGAGATCTGCTATGAAAAAAATATGGCTTGGTTTGTTAGTCGTTCCGTTTGTATTTGCCTGTTCTCCCAGCGTGAAACGGGTAGAAACGAACCTCGTTAAAGACGTAGGCGGTGGTTGGAACGATACCGACGCGCAAATGGTAGCCCAAGAAATGATTACCGATTGTTTAAACGGCGGTTGGTACAATAAATACGTCACCCGCTATGCCAAAGAGCCGGTGGTGATCGTGGGAACGGTAGTTAACAATTCTATGGAACATATCAATACCGGTGTATTTATTGAAGAAATGCAACGGGCTCTTATTAATTCTGCCAAAGTAGATTTTGTGGCTTCTGCCAGTGAACGCGGCGAAGTTCGCACGGAACGCTTGGAACAAGACGAATTTGCTTCCGAGGCTACCCGCAAGGCTTTTGGCAAAGAAGTCGGAGCTGATTTTATGCTTAGCGGGGTATTGAACTCCGTCGTAGATAAATCCGGCTCCAAATCATTGGTGTTCTACCAAGTTAATTTGAAATTGATTAACATTGAAACGAACCAAATCGTTTGGAACGGGCAAAAACAAATTAAAAAATACGTAAAACGCAGTAAAGTTTCTTTCTAAGGAATTATTTATGAAGGCGCGCGTATACTGGTTGGGGCTAGTGTTGTTGTGCTCCGCGTGTGCGGCGCCTTCTTTGCGCTATAAAACGGAAGTGAATAAATTGGCGGCCGCTGGGAAATTTAAAGAAGCGGACGCTTTAGTGGTTTCCAAACAAAAAAAGATGTACGCCAACCACGATTATGCACTGGTGTATTTAGACCGCGCCGCCTTATTGCACGACGCAGATGACCCGGTTCAAAGCGATCGACTGCTTGATTTAGCCCAACAACGTATCACGGACTTATATACAAAAAGCGTAACGGCCAGCGTCGGAAAAATATTAATCAATGATTTAACAACCCCTTATTATCCGGCCGCTTACGAACGTGCGCTAACCTGTTTTTACCGGGCTATGAATTTTTTGCAACGGGGTGACGTTATAGGGGCGGGCGTAGAAGCCCGCCGGGCCGTATTCTTTTTAGACCACTTGCGCGGCAGTAAAAAAAGCGGCTATAACGACGATCCATTTATTCAATATGTGGCTAGTTTGATTTTTGAATCGCTCGGGCAATTATCGGACGCACGTATTGCTCGCCAAAATGCGCTTAATGCATATGCCAACTTGGGCGGCAGTTTGAAAGTTTCGGCACCGGAATTCCACGTTCCCGGCAACGCTTCGGAATTTGGCGAAGTTATTATTTTCCATTATAACGGGCGCATTTCCTTGAAAAAAAACCAAACCACTCAAATAGCTTGGGACCGTGCTTTGACCCTCATTTCTACGGAGAGAGAATCCCGCTCCGGGATGGACCCGCAAGTAGCCAATGCGTTGGATGCTGGGTTTTTAGGGCATGCAATTACGCTGGCCTACCCGGTTTTGGAACCGCAAACATTTTTAATTGCTTCTTCGGCTGTGCAAGCAAACGGGCAACTATACCACTTACAAAAAGTGGCTGATTTTGCCGCCGCCGCCCGCATGGATTTAGATGAAAACTTACCCGGCATTTGGTTGCGCACCATTACGCGTGCTATTGCCAAACAAATTGCGGCAGAACAAGCACGCCAAGCTGTTAAATCGGCTACTAAAGACGACAGCTGGGGTAATTTAGCGGGACTGGCTCTTAATATTTTTGGAGCTGCCACCGAAAAAGCTGATACCCGCCAATGGTTCACGCTGCCGGCGGAAGTTCATATGACGCGAATTTTTGTTGCCCCGGGGCAACAGGATATCCGGTTACTCTTGCGTGACGGATATGGTAATATAGTAGGAGAGAAGGTTTTTGAGCAGGTGCAGGTAAAAAAAGGCGGGCGGGTATTTTTACATTTCCGCACAGCCTATTAAGGAGAAGATTATGAAAAAGTTATTACTGATCGGCGCTGCCACGCTGTTTATGGGTGCGTGCACAGGGCTTAATAAAAATACGGTAGCATACAATACTGCCAAGTACGACCCGGCAAAATATTATGTCGTGGCAGGGGAAGGTTCCAGCAAAGAACAAGCCTCTCAAAATTCGTTGGATAATTTAAAACGCGACCTGGCCCAAAACGCTCCGGACGCCGATGAACAAGGCGTGTTGACGGACTTGGTAGCTAATGCGTCGGTAGATAGAGTTTGGCAAGATAAAGATGCTAAAAACAAACATTATTATGCGTTAGCAGTGTTACTGCGCAAAAATGCTCAAAAAATCTTGGAACCGCAAATGGACCAAGCCGATGCACAATTGGAAGGATTAACGGCGCAATTTTCTTCTACGGCTGACCCGTTAGCCGATTTGCGCGTGGCTTACCGCATGCAACCGGTTGTTACCCGCCGCAATGCGTTGGATGAAGCGTATCAATTTTTATCGGCTGACCGCCATCATTACAATTCGGAAAAGTTCCAACCGTATAAAAATATCTTAAAAGAAAAATTAGCGGCGGTGTTAGTAGGTGTAGATGTGCAAGGGCAAGAAAGCAAAGTCATGATTACGTATATCGTGGATGCGCTGAACCAAATGGGTTTAGGCGTGGTAGATTTGGCAGACCCCGATAAAACGCTTTCCGTGGAAGTAATGACCAGCATAGATGGTTATGATTCTAAAAAAGTAAAAGGGCTTATTTGGTGCTCCAGCAACGCGGCTATTAGTTTAATAGACCATACCCGCGGTGGGGTTACGTTTGCCCGTTTTAACGTATATGAACGCGCCGGAACTTCCCGCGCCGAAGATTCTAAACGCCGCAGCATGGAAAGTGCCGGTGAACAGGCCGCTAAACAAATTATGGCCCGCTTGGAAGCTTATTTGAAAACGAAATAGAGGGGGAAAATAAATGAAAAAAATTTTAGTACTTATTTTATTGGGGCTACCCTTGTTGGCTTGTGCCCAAAGCCAATCTGCGCAAGAAACGGACGCTAAAGAAACTGCCGCGCAGCAGGATCCGGCCGAACGCAACAAAATGTTATATTCGTTGGGTTTTTTATTGGGAGATAATTTAAAACGCCAATTGGTGTTAGATAACGAAGACGATTATAAAGCCTTGTCCCAAGGGATGCGCGATAGTTTGCTTAACAAAAAAGCGCAAACGGATATTGAAAAATACAAACCGCAGATTGTTAAAAAATACGAAGATGATGCCAAGACTATTGCGGCTAAGCGTCAAGCCGAACAACAAGAGTATTTGACCAATTTTGCCAAAGAAAAAGGCGTCAAAACTTTGGATAACGGAGCGATGGTTAAATTGTCCCGCGCCGGCAAAGGGAAAAACCCGAAAGCGGACAGCGTGGTAAAAGTGCATTATACAGGCACGCTCATTGACGGCACTAAGTTTGATAGCTCGCGCGACCGCGGGGAAGCCTTTAAAACCCGTTTAACGGACGTTATCCCGTGCTGGACTAAAGCCGTGCAACAATTAAAACCCGGTGCCCGTGCCACGGTGGTTTGCCCGCCCGATACGGCGTATGGAAACCGGCCGGTTGGCCAAATTCCGCCCAGCTCGGCGTTGGTGTTTGATATTGAACTTATAGACGTAGGAGCATAATGTCTAAGACCAGTATTTTTTTAATTATAGTAATGGCGGCCGCGCTCGTGTATATGGGCGCGGTCCGCGGTTATGAGTTTTATCAACAAAAAGTAGCCCAATGGGAAGAAGAACGGGCCGAACAAATTGATTCTTTTTCATTCCAAAATGTGCCGGTTTCTTTAGCGGCTCCACAAGCCGAACCAATGGCGCGGCCCGTGTTGTTTAACCCGAAATCAGCCCAAGAACAAGAAGTATTTTACGAAGATGTACCGCTAAATCCGCAAGAGCAAACCAAACAAGCACAAGACACCATTTTATCAATCGTACAAGATTTTAATGAGCAACCCGAAGTGCAAGCATTTAATAAAGATTTAATACAAGCCACCCAGGGGGCTGCGGTGGATTTAAGTGCTCTAAGCGGGGGAGATGTGGCCCAAGTGCTTAAACAAAATCCGGAAATTGCACAAATCATTACCAAACATATGCAAAACCCGGAATTTGCCCAAACTGTTCAACAAATTTTTTCCAATCCGCAATTTGTGGAAAGCGTCCGGCAGCTTCAGCGGGCACAAGAACCGGTACAACCAAAAAAAACGAAATAAACCGCTGAAAATATTGTATCCTATAACTATTACAGAGGAGGAAACTTGTGTTAAAAATTTTACTCAAAGCCGCGTTATTGGTTTTTATTATTTTAAGTATTTATTTTATTGTAAATCCGGCTGCTTGCACGAATTTAATGTTAGGCCGTGTAACGAACTCAACCGATAAAGAACCGGTCATTGAACAACCGACCGATGCCCATAACGAATTGTTTACGCCAACGGGTGACAAACCGTTGCGTACAGACCCTGCCACCCCGGCTACGCCCGCGGCAGCAGAGCCTGTACAACCTTCTACCGGCACGGTGGAAGGCGTAATAGATACCAATACGCTTAAAGAGGCGGAAATTCCTACCTACTCGCAAGAAGATATTGATTATGCGGTAGCCAGCCGTTATGTGGAATTAGAAAATGAATACGCCAAGGATAAAAAAATTGGTAAAGATACCGCCAAAGAAATTTCGTATAAGGTAATGGATGACTTCGAACTGACGCCGGAAGAATGGGAAGCTTTCTTGCAACGCGCAACGGAGACGAACCTGTTTAATAAAATCCGCACCGAAGCCGCTCATACGAAGTAATTCAAAAATAAATAATGAAAAAGGGCCCCGTAAGAGGGGCCCTTTTTGCTGGGTAAAAAGCAATTAAGCACGGCGATCCATTATAAAGCTGCTTCCTTCTTCATGGCGTTTGGCCAAACATTTTAGTTCGGCGCCAATTCCGCTAACTTGTGCAAAAGAGGTCAGTGCTTTTTTGGTGTTGTGCACAATGCCAATACCAATGGCTAAGAACGGGAATTTTTCGGTTTCGCCTTTGCGGTTTTCGGCCAACATATATCCATTGGCACGGTCTTCTTCGTTGTAAAAGCTGGGGGCGGTTTTATCCATTTCATCGGCGATAGCCTGGGCAATCGGGATGGCTTTGTCAAACGTGCATACTACAATAAAATCATCCCCGCCAATATGTCCCACAAAACTGTGTGGGTCTTGCTGTGCGGCACGTACAATGATGGAGGCCGTGGTTTTAAGGACGTGATCGCCGGCTTCAAAACCGTACTTATCATTAAACGATTTGAAATTGTTTAAGTCGCAATACAATACGGCAAATTGATTTTTTTCGGCGATTTCGGTTTCTATACGAGCTTGAATAGAGGGGTTGCCCGGCAGGCGAGTTAATGGGTTAGAGTCCATCTTTTGCTTGTTGCGCTTTAAGAGAAGTTTTACACGCGCTACAATTTCTTCTTCGTCAGCCGGTTTGTTTAAATAGTCATCAATATCCAGCCCGAGGCCTTCTAGTTTAGTAGATTTATCGGTATTGGCGGTAAAGATGATAATAGGGGTGTGCAAATATCCGGTACGGCTACGCACTTCCTGTACCACTTCAAACCCTGTTTTTTTAGGCATTTCATAATCTAAGATTAACAAATCGGGGTTTTCTTTATACGTTTTTTCAATCGCTTCCTGACCGTCCTGCGCCATGATGACCGTAAATCCGGCATTGGTTAAAATTTCGGACACTAAAAACCGGATTGCGTATGAATCGTCGGCCAGTAAAATTTTAGCAGTTGTTTCCATAGGCATATTAAATGAAATATAAGCGTTTTGTGCAAGTAAAATTACGGTTTATAGATAAATGAAAGCAAATTTTCTTTAACGTGGTCGCGCCGCCACGAAAAGAAATTTGCCTTGTCTCCGCAGGTGCAATAGTAAGGCGCTGCAATCGTATCCGGCTTTAGGCCGGCCGCATATAATTGCTGACGTATTTCGCCTGTTAAATCTACAAATAATTTCCCGTCCTTGTGTAATACGTTGGCGGGTGAAAATTGTGCGGCCACGTCCTGTTGTACTTCAAAACAGCACGATTGAATATGCGGCCCTAACCACGCTTGGAGGGGGGTATCCCCTACTTTTTGGCGCAAGGCTTGTGCGGTTAACAGCGGCAGTTTATTTACAACGCCGCGCCACCCACAATGCGCTAGTGCAAATGCACGACCGTCTTGAGCCCACAAAAAAAGAGGAACGCAATCTGCTGTTAAAATAGCGGCTCCCCAACCGGAGGCGGTAAATAGCCATGCATCGGCCTCTTGGAGGGGTAATTGTTGAAATTGTTGTGCCGCCTCCGGCGAGTCTATTGTAATAATGCGGGTGCTATGTGTTTGGTGAAAGTGTAAAATACGCTGTGCCGGAACACTCAATTTCTCATATACGGGGGTTTGAGCTTCGCTGGCGCGCATATTCCCCTCATGTCGGGATAACGTGCCGCCAACAAGTCCGGCAGAAAGCAAACGGGGGTCGGTGTAAATCATATTATTTTGTTAAATTTTTAAGATGTACTTTGCCGATCGGGTCGGAAAGTAAGCACGCGGCTAAGCGTTTAAAACGGTGCGGGTCATCACTTGCGTAAACAGTTAATGTCCCTTTGCCGGTAGTTTCTTGTTGTTTGTGTTGTTGTAAAAAGGCAGATACGGCCTGTGCAACGGTGTCTGCGGAATCTACCAACTGAACGCGCGGACCGGCTATTTTGGACAGTACCGGTTTTAAAACCGGGTAATGGGTGCAACCTAAAATGACGGTGTCGGCTTTTGCTTTTAATACAGGTTTTAAATAACTGGCGGCAATTTCACGTGCGGCACGGGTGCGGGTCCAATTCTCTTCCACTAACGGCACAAATAGCGGACACGGTTGTTGGATGATATTAGCGGTTGGGCGTTTTTTTAACAGGGCTTTTACGTACGCTTTGCTACGTACGGTAGCTTCGGTGCCTAATACGGCAATTTTTCCGGTTTTGCTGACCTTAGCCGCTTTGGCAGCCCCGGGTTCAATAACGCCCATTACAGGCACTTTGCAGACTTTGCGCAATTGAGCCAACGCCAGGGCCGAAGCGGTATTACAGGCCACTACAATCAGTTTAACGCCTTGTTTTTCCAAAAAGCGGGCAATATCCAGCGAGAAACGGGTAACCGTTTCTTTAGATTTAGAACCGTACGGCACGTTTGCCGTATCCCCAAAATAAATTAAATCTTCGTGCGGTAACTGACGGCGCAAAGCACTTAGAATCGTCAGGCCGCCCAGGCCGGAGTCAAAAACCCCGATAGCTTGTTTTTTCATACTTCTATTATAGTAATTTTGGGAAGGGTACGTCCTGGGAAAAATTTCCCTGCAAAGGGTACTTTGTGCTAGAATATCTATATGATGAAAAAATGGATGTTTGTTGGAATGTTGCTATGGCTGTTAGGGCTGGGAGCGTGGAGCTTTGCGGCCGATAATGCCGCTCCGTTAATCGTAGGGGGCAATTTTTCTAACCAAACAAACGTTTCCCAAAGTACGCGCGCCTTCACGCAGGAAGCCCGCAATGCGGAAGTGGCTTCGTTAAATGCCAAATTAAAGAAAAAACAATTTGCCGATGTTATTAAACGCATCAACGATTTAACAGCCAACAATTTTTTAGATAACCGTTTTCATCTGCTTTTAGCTATCGCCTACGACGGACTTGGCAAATATGATGATGTAATTTATTCCGCCAGCCAAGCCATAGCCGTTGCCCCACAAGATCCGCGTCCCTATTTGTTGCGTGCCTCCGCCTATTTGCAACAGGGCCAATACGAACGCTGCGATATGGATTTGGACCGGGCGGTTAAGTTAAATCCGTCCTCCAAGTTAGCCCAACGGCTGCGCGACGAACTTAATAAAAAGACATTTCTCCCTACCCCCAAAAAAGAAGAACCGGTAAAACCTACCCAATCCAATCCTTCTTCGTTGTGGATGATTATTTATGTAGCGGTAGTGTTAGGGGCTATTTTGTTGTACGTTTATTGGCGGTATGAAGATTTATTCCGTCGTCCTAAAAATGAATTTTCCCGCCGGGAAGTGGAAGTAAAAGAACAGTACAATTTTATCCGCCAAATCGGCGAGGGCGGCATGGGAACGGTGTACGAGGCCTATGATAAGGTGCTCAAACGCAAAGTAGCCATTAAGCGGGTACGCCCGGAACTGGTGCGCAGTGCTTATGTGCGCGAGCAGTTTTTGTCCGAAGCACGCATGGTGGCTCTGTTGCGCCATCCGTGCATTGTGGAAATTTATACCGTTATTGAATCGGAAAGTTCCCTTTATTTAGTATTTGAATATGTGGACGGACAAACGCTGGAAACCCGGCTGGATATTGATGGCCGGTTGCCGTTTTCTAAAGCGAAACAGATTTTTGAATATGTATGCCGCGGTTTACACTATGCCCATTCGCAGGATATTATCCATTGTGATTTAAAGCCCGGTAATATTATGATTTATGGCGATGATAAAGCCAAAGTGATGGATTTTGGCGTAGCTAAAAAATCGGTAGATCACGACACAGGTGCCCGCACCGTAGCGGGAACACCTGCTTATATGGCTCCCGAACAACAAAAAGGTTTTATGCGCAAACAGTCGGACGTGTATTCGCTCGCGCTTTGTTTGTATGAGGCCCTGGTCGGGCAAGTGCCGTGGACGGTAAAAGGATTTGATATTGCGAAGAAAAAAATTGTGCCGGCTTCCAAATTGGCTCCTTTTGTGCCGGAAGCGGTGGACGGACTGTTGGAAGATGCGTTGAAAGAAGACCCGAAAGAACGTATCCAATCTATTGATGAATTTTGGAGCCGTTTAGAAGCCATTGAGCCCATGGAAGAAGACATGGAGCGCACTCATTATTAATTTTTACTCCGGTGCCGCTCACACGGTGCCGGGGTATTATTATGCCGTTATAAATAGGAAAATAAAGTATGGAAACATCATTTTTAGAGTTATTTACGCAAGGGGTAGTGCGGTTTAATGCTTTCTTGTGGGGCGTACCCATGATGGCACTTATCGTGGGGACCAGCTTGTACTTTACCTGGAAATTAAAATTTATCCAACGGCATTTACCCAGTGCTATTTTATTATCGGCCCGTAAGAGTCAATCGGCCGGGGCAATTAGCAGTTTTGGGGCCCTCGTGCTTGCGCTGGCGGCCATGGTGGGAACCGGTAATATCGTAGGGGTGGCCGCGGCTATTTCTACCGGTGGACCGGGGGCACTTTTTTGGATGATTCTCTCCGCTTTTTTTGCCATGGCTACTAAATATGCCGAAGCTGTACTGGCCGTAAAATACCGCGAAAAAAACGAACAAGGCGAATATGTGGGCGGGCCGATGTACGTGCTTAGAAATGGGCTGAATATGAAAAAAATGGCGGCTGTTTTTGCCGCGGCCACGGCATTGATGGGGTTTGCCGATGCCCTTATGCAGACCAATTCGTTGGTGGCAATTTACGGCTCGGTGTTTAGTGCGCCGGCGTGGGTGACGACAGGTATTTTAATCGGGTTAACGGCTTTGGTTATTTTGGGCGGCGTGAAAAAGATTGCGTCAGTTTGTAAGTGGTTGGTGCCGGTGATGGCACTGCTCTATATTTTATTTTGCTTGGGAATTATTTGCTTGCACTTTACGCGGATTCCGTGGGCGCTATTGTGCATTATTAAAAGTGCGTTTACCGGCACGGCTTTGCTAGGCGGAGCAGTAGGTATTACGATTAAAGAAGCGGTGCGCTACGGGGTATCGCGCGGGGTGCTTTCCAACGAGGCCGGTAGCGGTAGCGGTGCAATTGCCGCCGCGGCGGCCCAAACGCCTAATTCTGTGCGGCAAGGGCTTGTATCGGCCAGCACGGTGTTCTGGGATACGCTTGTGATTTGTTTGCTCTCCGGCGTGGCCGTTGTAATTGCCGGGGATTGGCAAAGTGGCAATCTTTTTGGGGCTGAACTAGCGCAGAGTGCGTTTCGTTCGTTACCCGGTGGCCCGTATTTACTTTTGGCCTCACTTACTTTATTTGCATTTAGTACGCTAGTGGGTTGGAGTTATTATACGGCCAAATCGGTACAGTTTTTCATCCCGGGCCGCGTGGAAAAAACGGTCTATGGGTTGTGGTTGGTGGTCATGTGCGTGGGGGGCTTTTTAAGTCCCAAATTAGTATGGGAACTGGCCGATACGGCGATTGCGCTAATGTGTTTGCCTAACTTGTTGGCGTTGTGGTTACTACGTAAAGAAGTGTGGAACGAAACGAAAGAGCATTTGGCTGGCGAGTTAGCCGCCGCGCGCCAAAAATAAAAAACTTTACAAGCCTGTTTTCAGGTGGTATCATTTAAGTATAGAATCTATGGGGCCGTATAAAAATGTTGAAGAAATATATCATCTCTGCTAAAAAATTATTGGAAACCGATACCGATAAGGCACAGGTATATGTATATACCAACCCGACGGTGGAGGAACAACGTTTTTTGGTGGATTCTTACCAAATTGATGAACATACGCTGGCGTCTGCGCTAGACCCGGATGAACTCCCGCGGCTAGAATTTGAACCGGAACATATCGTAATGATTTATAAACGCCCCAAAAATTATTCCGGTAAAGACCAGTTGGAATTTAAAGTTGCTTCGGTGGGGATGTTCTTATTTGAAGATAAATTAGTTGTAGTGCTGGCTGAAGATATTCCGCTTTTTGTAGGCAAACGATTCCAATCTATTTCTTCCATTAAAGAAGTTTTCTTGAAACTCGTGTATAACTCAATTTCACATTACGTGGAACACTTGCGTATTATCCATATGATTTCCGAAGAAATTGAAGATAAGATGACCGAAGCTATGGATAATACGTATCTACTCAATTTATTTAGTTTGGAAAAAAGCTTGGTGTATTATGCCGAAGCTATTACGTCTAACGGATTTGTGTTTGAAAAGATGCGCAACTTATCGGCCCGTATTGGTTTTGAAGAAAAAGATGAGGAAATGCTCGACGATATGATTGTGGAAAATATGCAATGTAAAACACAAGCCGACATTCACTCCAACGTACTTGCTCAGTTATTGGGCGCGCGTGCATCTATTGTAAGCAATAACTTAAACCTGCTTATTAAAAAACTAAACGTCATCACGATTTGGATGATGGTGCCGACGCTGGTGGTAAGTGCCTACGGCATGAACGTGGCCTTGCCGCTTTCGCAACACCCGGATGCATTTTGGATGTTAATGGGCGTGTGTCTGTTGCTGGTTGGCCTTGTGATGATGTATTGGAAACACAAGAATTGGTAAAAATTTGGACATGGAAAACCGGCCTAACAAAAGTTAGGCCGGTTTTTTGTAACTAAAATATTTAGAAGAGCAAAGAGACCTACGAAGTAAGTCTTTTTGCTCTTGTTTTTTGGGTAATTTCGAATATACTATGTTGTGGAATAGGGAGAAACTGTTTTATGTATAAAATAATGTCTATCGTGCTAAGTTTTTTGCTGGTTTCGGAACCCATATTTGCAGAAACAATGCAAGGTCGTCCTTCTGCACAGCGTAGAGGATTTGCTAGTCGTATTGAACAAAATATTTCCAAGCAGGTTCCTCTTAAAAGTTCCGCACAGAATAAATGCACTTATCTGGATATGTTGGCCCGCTTAG
Source organism: uncultured Elusimicrobium sp. (assembly GCA_902794125.1). Classification (GTDB taxonomy): domain Bacteria; phylum Elusimicrobiota; class Elusimicrobia; order Elusimicrobiales; family Elusimicrobiaceae; genus Avelusimicrobium. The sequence continues at coordinate 17,746 of CADBFX010000012.1, forward strand.
AGCAAGATACTATTACATGGTCTTGTGTGGAAAATGCCGTGTTGTATTTAGAAAAACTAGACGATCCGGCACAAAAATTTTCTCAACAAAAACTCACTCTAACCCAGTCAGATAAATTAAGAAAAAAAATCATTTCTTGGAACAAAGAACCAGTGATTGTAGATATTATTAGCTACTATCTAGGGATATTAGGCTGGGATTCTAATACCATTAACCCCTATACGGGCAGGCATTTGGATGAAGATACCTGTAGAAAGGACTCTTGGCAGGTACTCATAAAAAACGAGAAAATAAGGCCCGGGTGTTTTTATGGGGCACTTGTTTATTATGAAACCCATCCGAATGAATTTGATACAACAGTTCGGGATTTGGCGTTGCAAGGTAAACAACGGGCACAAGCATATGTGGCAACCCTTAGTAACGAAAAGAAAGAAAAATATAAGTGGGCATTATATTTTCAAGAAATTTTATACAACCGTTTAGATAAGCTAATACAGAATTCTTTTTCACAAGGAGCCGCAGGAAATGATACTTCTTGGGGAAATTCCCGAGAAATGGTGGAATTGCGGCAATTATTAGCGAACTGGCCCCGGCAAGACGTAACACAAGAAATTCATGAAAACAAAATAAATCCCGAAGTAAAAGCTCGGTTAGAGAAGTTGGTGCGTGCCTATGAAAACGGGGTGGATTTAACGACCTTTATTGAAATTTTGGCTAAAGGGAATGATTCCTTGGATAGTCCTAGTTACGTATCTCCTGTTTTGTTAACATATAGCTTTATGTTGTGGGCTAAATCAAATGCTGTGCGCCCACAGGATAAGAAGAAAGTATTGAATTATGTGTCTGGAGATTATCCTTTTCGTGTAAAATGGAGCGGCTACTGAGTTGGCCGGGGGAAAATTCAATTTTACCGAAGCAGAAAAGCAATTGTTGCTTTCTGTATTTGCGCAGATTAATAAAAACTTACCGGAAGAGAATAAAAATAATCAAGTTATGTATCGGATGTTGCTGCACCTAACGGGCAAACTGTATTCTTCTCCGGAAGATGCCTTGGCTTCTGCGACTTCTGCAATTAATTCAGCACATATCCCTCCAGCAGTAGTAGTCGTATGCGCTCCTGGGGCTAGGCAAGCTGGCATGTATTATGCTCTTCCTGTAATTGCGGGCATAGGGGTATATCTCTGGATTGTAAAAAGTCTTGAAAATGCCACGCATGATTATCTGAGCAGTGAATATAGTGGGGCTTTAGCAGAGAGCTTGAGTGCGGGGGGCAGTGCATATGCTGTGGAACCTGTGTTAGATTCCCTTAGTGCGGATGGGGAAAATTGGATTATTAGGGAATATGTTACTGCTGGGCAAAGTATTTTTGACGTAAGCATTGTTTTGGAAACCCCAGCCTTAAGAGAGTATCTAATTACATTGAATGCTTCTGCGGGTTCTGTTGCAATTTCTGGCGTACGAGAAGCTTCTTTGACGAGGGTTTTGAACGAGGGGTGCCCGGACCCTGGTGGGGGCAGATATTTTGGAAATACAGATAATTATATTGTCCGTTTTGAAGACTTGTTTAACAATGGAGATCTTGTTACAAAGAAAGCTTTTGCAAAATTGTGTAAAAATAATCAAATTAAAAAATGGTTAAAAGAATATTCTAGGAACGGGAAACTTCAGCCAGAATTTTGGAAAAAACTAGCAGCTAGTGATTTTGAAGAATGGCAACAATTGTCAAAAATTGCTAAATCTCGTCCTTTTTCGGAGTCTTTCGTGCGTGCGATTTATGTGGAGGGGAAAGGGTGGAGACCAGAGGTGGTAAAAGCCGTAAAAGTGACGGGAACAAGATTAGTAGGTATTGTAGATAGACAATGGTTGAAATCTTTTGTAACCTGCACTTCGGATCACGTTGCTAAATTCGTAGAGAACCCACATATGGATTTGGGGAACGGAAAATTTTACCGATATGGGGCTCATGAAAAGAGCAATGGACATTTTCATTATGAAAGTTGGGAAAAAGATCGAAACGGGGAAGAATATCTGTGCAATCAAGAAGTTTATTTTGGGAAAGGAAAAGATGTAAATGGTCAAAAGTATATAGACCTGTTTTTAGCAGGGATTTCTTGCTTGTAATCTTAAGTATTGCATAAAAAGCCGCGCTTTCAATCAAAAGCGCGGCTTTAATATGCATATTTATATTTATTTTTCTACTTTGATACCGCGGAAAGCCCGGTAAAGCACCATTAGTAACCCCACGATAACGTATAACGAAAACACAATGAAAATTACGTCTTGCGGGAAGCGGATGAGCATGACTACCAAAAACACAATCAGTAGTAACATCCAGACGCTTAAATGTTTTTCGCGTTTGGCTTTGAATGCCGCATAGGGAACGTTGGATACCATGAGTAGCGACAGGATCAGCATAGCAAACCAAACAAAATTATAAATGTGCGGCAGATAGACGGTAAGCAAGCGGATGTTGTGGCCGCCCATGTTACCTTCCATAATGCTATATGAAATGGCAAACGAGGCTAAAATGGCCGCCGCTGCCGGTGTAGGCAAGCCGGAGAAGTATTTTTTAGAACCTTCCCCTGCTAATGCCATAGAGTTAAATTTGGCTAAGCGTAACACCCCAAAGCAGGCATATACACAGGCAATAGGGGCTCCCCATAACGGTTGTTCGTGCAGTACAAAAAAGTACATCAGCATGGCAGGCGCGGTGCAGAACGAAACGGCATCAGCCAGCGAGTCCATTTCTACCCCAAAATTGCTTTCCGTGCCCAACAAACGCGCCATGCGACCGTCGAACATGTCAAACCCCATAGCTAAAATAATAAGCCACCCGGCGTGGGCGAAATTACCTTTAGCTGCCGCCAAAATAGAAAAGAATCCGCAGGCCAAATTGCCTAGCGTGAATAAAGAAGGAACAGTAACGGCTCCCGTATGTTTCAGTTTTTCTACGACTTTGCTTTCTTTGTTGTCTTGCATGTTTATCTCCACAACGCGAGTACGGTTAATCCGCCTTGTACTTTTTGTCCTTCTTTTACTACGACGCGCACTTTATCTTTCGGTAAATAGACGGCCACTTGAGAGCCAAAACGAATCATCCCGATCCGTTCCCCGATTTTTACATCCATACCGGTATGCCGCCACGATTCAATACGCCGGGCAATGGCTCCGGTGATTTGCTCTACGTGGGCAAAGTTTTCCGGCTGACCGTTTTTAAAAATTTGAATTAAATTGCGTTCGTTCTTGTCAGAATCCGGGTGATCGGCGAACAGGAAAGTACCTTTATTGTAAAAAATTTCCCCAATTTTCCCGTTTACGGTGGAGCGTTGTACGTGCACGTCAAAAATGGACATAAAAATCCGCACCACTACGGAGTTGGGGTCATCTTCTGTTTTAATGGAGAGAACAGTTCCGTCTGTCGGGCAGGCAATCTCATCATCCGCAAATACGGCGTTTCGATTCGGATCGCGGAAGAAAAAGGCACAAAATAAGGCTACTAATAAACAGATAGCGCCTAAAAAGTGCAAATGACAAAGTGAAAAGAAACCGGCTACCAATACTCCGATAGCGAAAAACTTAAGTCCTAAAGGTAAAACTGTAGAAACCCAACCAAAACATTTTAGTAACGTGCGTTTGATATCTTCTAACATGTTATTTGTTACTGGTGGGATAAATTGAAAGGCAGAATTTAAAGAGTGGGCAGGGGGGGACTTGAACCCCCACGACCTTGCGGTCAACAGATTTTAAGTCTGTCGCGTCTGCCATTCCGCCACCAGCCCTCTGTTATTATTGTAACAAAAAAAAGGATGCTTGGCTACTATTTTTCGGGCCTTTTTAAACCGTTATAAAATTTACGGCAAAACTGCGTTTTAACGCCTAATTCTTTCAAATCTTCTTGCAAAGCACGGTCATCTGTCACCGCAATTACACGTTGCCCGGTTTGGGCTAAGTAACCGGCACGTTCGTAAATGATTTGGTCGGCGCTGTCGCCTTCCGTAAAGCTAATGTGTACACCCCCGCGGTATAGCGGCCCTACCGGCCGGAACGAGCCGTCAAAAATTACTTCGTAGGTGTGCATGGCGTAGGGTTCTTCTTGGGAGATGTCTGCTAAAAAATCTAAAAAGTCGGCGGTTACTTCTTCTTCCGAGCGGGAAAATTCGTACAAAAAACTGCGGACCAGATTTAATCCGTCAATTAGATAAGTAGTCGGTTTAGTGGTTAAATACATAGTCCGGTTGCCTTTCTTTGTAAAAATTGTTATAAGAAAATGATACAATATAATACCATTTTGGGTATAGGTCTTTGACAATTTCCGTATTTACGGGGGTGTAATAGATTCGACGGGTATCTGTTGCCACTCGGGAGCAAGTGCCGGTTGGCCAGGCCGGCTAAAATAGGGCCAAAAAAATAAGCAACAACAATCAAGTTGCCTGGGCTAACGCTTAGTCCACGGCGCCTCGGGCGCGGTTCGTCTTGCTTGATATAAGACCCACGAACCACACCGTCGCCGTGCCGTTTCGCGCTTAGACGGCGGTTAAACCAGCGAAACTAAACTTGTAGCGCCTGGGAGGAGAAGATGTTCGGACGGGGGTGCGAATCCCCCCACCTCCACTTATATATACGGAAATTGGAAATTATCAACAGGAGAAACTATGGCAGCAGAAATTAAATTTGGTACCGACGGTTGGAGAGGCATTGTGGCTTGGGATTTTACGTTTGAAAACGTGCGCCGTGTAGCGCAGGCCTTGGCCGATTACATCAGCGAAAATGCCCCCAGTGACGAAAACGGAAAACTGCCCAAAGTGTTTGTGGGGTACGACCGCCGTTTTATGTCGGATTTATTTGCTGCCGATATCGCCAGTATTTTCCGCTCCAATAAAATTGATGTAACCCTTTCGGACCGGCCCATCTCTTCGCCGGTAGCGTCGTGTTTAAGCCTTAGCAAGTTTTGGATGTGTGTGGTGGTAACTGCCAGCCATAACCCGGCTCAATATAATGGTATTAAAATCAAAGTGGCTGGCGGGGCGGCTTCGGCTCGTTTAACAAAAGAATTGGAAGAAGGAATAGATAAAAATTCCGTGCTTTTGTTGTATGGACAGAAAGCTGAAAAGAAAGATTTTTCGGACGTGTATTTTAAATACGTATCCTCCCACGTAAACATGAAAAAACTCAAAGCTTTTAAAGGCAAAGTGGTGATGGATTACATGTATGGGGCTGCCAGCGGATACTTGGAGAAAATTTTACCTTCCCGCCAAGTAATCGCCTTGCATGCGGAGCATGATGCTACGTTTGGCGGCGGGCAGCCGGAGCCGGTAGAGAAAAATTTACACGAACTTAAAAAAGCTGTACTGGCTAACAAAGCTGCACTCGGGGTGGCCTTTGACGGCGACGGCGACCGCGTGGCTCTTATTGACGAAAAAGGTACCTATTTAACTCCGTGTGTAATTGCGGCGGTGTTGTGTCACTATTTAATTAAAGTAAAGAAATTAAAAGGCAAAATCGTGCAGACGGTTTCTATGGGCTATTTGCTAAAACGGATTGCCCGCCAATACAATATGCTTTTTGAAGAAGTGGGCGTTGGTTTTAAAAATGTAGCCGAACGGATGGCACTGGAAGATGTGGCTTTTGGCGTGGAAGAATCGGGCGGGTTTGCTTGGAAAGGGAACTTGCCGGACCGGGACGGCCTTACCGTTGCTTTGGCTTTCTTGGAAGTAATGGCGGCCAGTGGCAAAAAAGCCAGTGAATTGTGCGCCCAAGTAGCCGAAGAGTTTGGAACTTCCGTCTATTTGCGCCGCGATATCGCGATTGTAAAACCCGTAGATAAAGCTGCTTTGACGGAAAAAATGCGCAAGAAATTGCCTAAAAAAATCAACAACCGCAAAGTGACAGAACTATTAACGTTTGACGGCCTTAAAATTTTATTTGATAATGATGAGTGGCTCCTTATCCGCCCTTCCGGCACGGAGCCGGTAGTGCGTATTTACGCGGAAACAGCCAGCAAAAAAGAAACGCAGGCACTGTTGGACTTCGGTGAAAAACTGCTTGTGCCTTTTCTAAAATAGATCTATGGCAAAAATTGCGCTTGTGGATGATTCGGGAATATTACGTGCGGCTCTTCGCAACGTATTGGAGTCGTCCGGCTTTACGGTAGCGATAGAGGCCGAAAATTCGCAGGAATTTTTTGCCGATATGAAGAAAAATCCGGTTGATTTAGTGCTGCTGGATGTGTTTTTCCCTAACGAAAGCGGACTAGATATTCTGGTTCAAATAAAGCAGTTGTATCCGTCGGTAAAAGTATTAATGGTGACGGGGCTGCGGCAAGAAAGCGTTCTAATTCAGGCCCAAAAAAACGGAGCAGACGGTGTGCTTTACAAGCCCTTTGATACCGCCGAACTAATCGCAGCGATAGAAAGGGTAATTTCCAAATAAATTTGGTGATAAAAAAGGGAACGAGTAAAAACTCGTTCCCTTTTTTTGTTTACAAGACTATAACTTCAACCATTTAAATTCAAAGAATACTACCGCTCCGAATAATATCACCGGGCCCCAACCGGCCAGGAACGGATTAAGATATCCGTTTTCGCCAAGCGAGGTGCACATGGACATGAGCCACCAAAAGGTAAACGCGATTACCATGGAAGCTAAAATGTTAATAATTTTGCTTTTGCGGCGCGTGCTAATGGCAAACGGCATACCAAGTAAACACATAATAACTGTTACAAACGGAGTGGCTAATTTTGATTGTCGCATCGTTTCGGCCGAGTAAGAAGCAATACCGGTGCGCTTATGAAAACGAATCCGCTTGGTCAGATCCCGCACGCTCATTAATTTCTCATACACGCGTCCGATAGACATTTGATCCGGCCGAATTTCTACCGGAGAAATTTCTTCTTCAAAGGGCTCTTCTTGCATATCTACCAGGTTTGTAAACGTACGGCGAAAGCCGTTTTTAAATATCCATTTTTGTTGGGCTTTATCCCACACCATTTGTTCAGCTACAATTTGGGAAGCAATGTTCCACTCGTCATCATAAGTATCAAACGATACTTTGGTCATGGTGCCAGTGGTTAAGTCAACCGATTTGGCATATAACATTTGGCGGGAAGATAGTTTAATCAGAACATCTTGTTCCAAGTATTGATTGTAATTGGGGCGCGGTTTCATGCGCGTGTAATAGATATAATTGGCTTTTACGTTCAATGGCGGAACGATAAATTCCTGCATTAGTAGCGTAAGCCCGGCTACTAATAAAATGCATGCAATAATCGGTTTAAAAAGTTGTTTGGGGGAAAAGCCACCCGCCACACAGGCCGTCCACTCGCCGTTGGAAACCATTTCCGAAATAACCGAAATAGCCCCTAGCAAACAAGCCACCGGCATAATCGTGGCCAACCAATTGGGAAATGTAACCAACGAATACGATAAAATATCCCATAGTGTCGTGGTGCCGTTGCCCAGATTTTTCATTTTTTCAAACGTATCCCCTAACACTACTAACGCGGCAAACACGCCCATGGCAAACAGAAAAGGTCCCCAGAATTTTTTAGAAATATACGAAGAAATAAGACGGGTTTTCATTAAATGTTTAACCTCTTTTTCCACAGCCAGTAGCCCACCGCGGTTCCCACAAACACAGGTAACCACGGCCCGGGGTAAGAAATCCAGGCATATTTTTTACCGAGCGAAAGGCCCAAGGTCATCAGTAAATAAAACGAAAAGATAATAATTACGCTAAACAACATGCCCCATCCTTTGTTGGTGCGTTTTCCCAAAGAAAAACCGATCGGGCAACTGACAAAAAGTAAAATAAGCGGCGACAGTGCCAGCACGTTTCGCATGCTAATCCCGGTGCGGAATTCGTTGGCGGTTTTTTCATCCAACGGATCGTTGCGCAGGCGGCGTAAAAGTTTAGTGGTGGTCATTTCGCCAATACGTAATTTGCGGGTATGCTCTTTAATAAGGGAAATGTTCATGGTGTAGTCATCAAAGTTAGCCGCAATAATGGAAGAAGCATCTTTATCAGACACGCGTTGCATTTGCCCGTCTTTGAGTTGTAAGCCGATGGCCGTGTCGCTTAAAATAATTTTGCCGGAGGAAGCGTTTACTTTGGTGCTTAAAGCCCCGGCATCATTTTTGCGAATTAAGTGGATTAATTGCGCGGTATTGGTTTTGTCGTCCAAGTTTTCCAGGTACAAATCCCAATCGCCCAAATCAATAAATGTTTTCGGCTCCAAGGTAACTTTTGTAATTTTGCTATAGGCTTCTTCGCGCCGGTTGATAAATTTTTTATAACTGCGCGGTGTCAGCCAGTTACCCATAATAACCAGAATAATGGAAAGAACGATGGCGCACGCTAAAAGCGGGCGGACAATTTCCTTAAATGAAAACCCGGCCGCACGCAGGGCGATTAATTCGCCTTGTTCGCTCATGTTAGTTAGCGTGAGTAATACCGCGATTTGAAAGGCCATGGGAGCACTTAAACAGAATACGTCCGGCAAAATGTTTAGTAGCGAAGAAATAATCCACCCCAACCCCGTGCCGTAGGTCATGGCCATATCCAGCACTTTGATGAAGTGGTTCATAAAAATTACAAACGTCAATACGCCGACGACACCGGCAAAAAACGTTAGTAAACTTTTAGCTATGTAGCGGGTGAAGATACTTACACGCATATCTTTTATTCTAACAAAATATCAGAGGAAGTAAAACCCCGAACGCGTTTTCCGCACGCGCACGCGCGAAATGTTATAGAATGAAATAATGAGGTATTTTTCCTTCTTATGAAAATACTGCGGCTGTTTGTTGCCCTGGCAATACTGCTGCAATTTGTTTCGGCTCCTGTGTTAGGTGCCGAAACGTTGCCGTATAGTTTGGTAGACAAAAGCCAATACGCTATCTTTGAAGAAGAACAAGCCGCTCAAAAAGAAGCCGAACTTGCCCTGGAAGACCCACCGGATGATGCTGAACTGTTAAGATATACGAATGAATTTTGGCGCCAGGCCGTTACGTCGGTAGAAGGGGCCTATAAGTTAGATAAAGAGCCGGAGCCTATTCCGGACTTGACCCTTTTAAACCCCACGCTTTCTTTACCGCTTTACGGTACCAGCGTCGCTTTGACAGGCCGCTATGTGCTGGGTTTTAAGATGGCTTCCAAAAAATACAAAAAAGATAAAAATAATGATATTACTTCGCGCAACCAACACAGCACCGAAATGAAACAAGAACTGCAACTGAAAATGCAGGGTAAAATTGTGGACCGTGTGTTTGTGGATATTGATTATGATGATCAGCGCGAAGAAGAAAAGACACTCTCCGTGGCGTACCGCGGTAAACCCGGCGAACTGGTACAGTTGGCAGAGTTCGGGGATATTGATTTATCGCTTCCGAAAACGGAATTTATTGCCTACGAAAAACAGCTCTTCGGGGCAAAAATGCATTTGCAACACAAAAATGCCAATTTGTATTTAATCGGTTCACAAACAAAAGGTTCCAGTAAACAAAAGAAATTCGTGGGTAGCAGCGTGTCGGAAATTGTTTCGCTGGCGGATACTTCTTATATACGGCGTACGTATTACGATTTGACGTTTGGCGGCAATATTAAAGGCGGTTCGGTGGATCCCAGTGCCTATACGCAATGGTATAACAATATGGGAAACATCTCGGTGGGGAGCGAAGAAATTTACCTTTATTCCAACAAAGTGTCTTCGGATTATGTACCGGTTACCAAAACCGCTACCGATTATCTAGGCACTCGCGAATATACCGCCCAATGGCAATTACTTACTCGCGGGGTAGATTACACCATCGATTACGCGCGCGGTATGATTACATTTAAAAAATCTATCACGGCAGCCAGTGTGCTGGCGGTAGATTACCGCAACTCTACCGGAACTCAATTAAGTTCCACCGGGCAAACGCCTAATACGATTAAACTAATTAAGACGGAAAACGATAAACCCTGGGAAGTAGCCCCCTATACGGATACGGAAACGGCCGATAAAATGGAAATCAAACGTTTCTACAATATCGGGGCACAGAAAATCACACAGGATAACGGCAAAGGCAATTTCATCTTGCGGCTTTTAGACGCCAACGGTCAGGAAGTCGGCGAAAGTGCTTCTCCTCGCCAGGTCTATCCGTCAACGATTACGATGGATTTTGACCAAGGTATTTTTGAACTTGACAGCCGCATGACTGATGACCGCGGATTATATAACGTAACCCCGGTTTCTTCGCGTAACCGCACTTTTAAAATTCAGTACGAAAGCACCGTTAAGACGTATTTTATTGAGTCTAACATCGTTTTACAATCAGAAACCGTTAAATTAAACGGCCGCCAATTAACCCGCAATAACGATTACTATATTGATTATACTTCCGGTTTTATTACGTTCTACAAAGGCGATCAAATTACCGAAAACTCCGTCATTGATATTACGTACGATACCGTTACCGGGTCTAGTTCTAATAACTCGGTGATGGGCGGCCGATTAGATTATAAACTGTTTGATAAAATCGTCTTGGGTGCTACCATGCTCAAAGAAGGCGGCGATAAACCCAACACCGTGCCGCAAGTGGGGGCCTACAACAAGGAACTGTTGGTGTACGGGGCGGATATCAATGGGCGTGACATTAAAGTAGCGGATAACGTATCGTTAGATTTCGGCGCGGAAGTAGCCAAGAGTAAAAAAGACCAAAACATGTTTGGCTACGCGATGGTTGACAGCATGAATGATACGCACGAACAAGTAGCCGTATCGCGCGTATTTAGAGATTGGGTTGTTGCCTCCAACCCCAACAATAAACCGAACTTTTTAGATGCTATCCATTGGGATACACAAGATGTCAATGCATTAGAAATTAACCCGCATTCTATTGCCAATTACAACGATAAACAACAAGTCTTGGTAATTGATTACGATTTTAGCCGCAGTACCGGCCCGTATGCGGACCGCGATGAAGTCTCTATCGTCTATCCGATTAGCCACAGCGGGGTGGATTTGTCCGAAAAGACATCGTTTGAACTCACTATGCTCGGCGAAACGAATGGCCCGGAGATTAACGTAACATTTGGTAATATTAGCGAAGATTCGGATAATAGCGGCGGCATGACGACCCAGTGCGGCGCAGGTGTGCCGAAAACGGAAGATATTTATTGCCGCAACAGTTTGGCTCCCAACGAAGATATCGGCTGGCTTTATACCAACCCGGACGGAAGCGAACAACGCTACAACCCGTTTGTGCATAACGTGTTTAACCCCGAATCGCAACCTAACGGTCGTATTGATACGCAAGACTTAAACGGTAACGGAAAATTTGATGTGGAAGATATCCCGGCGCAAGGGAATTTCGGGTTTAACGGGGCGACTATTCCCACCGCCGCCGGGCAGCAAGCTCCGGGGCAAGATCCGGCTTGGCAAACGTACACCGCACCGCTGTTGATCCCGTCGGCAGATAAACCCCGTTGGACGGCTGTCCGCCATGTGCGTATTACGCTCAAAAAAGGTACGAATACCAAAGAAAAAGGGCAGATTAAAATTGCCAATGTGTCTTTATCGGGTACCGCTTGGAACGTAAAAGACAATACTGATCCCAGCCAATTTGCTGTGGCAGGTATCAACAACGTGGATAACGCCTCTTACGAACCTATCTTTGCCGACCGCCGCGGGGACGGGCAACGCGTGTTTAATTATTTGTATGGTTCTATTGAAAATTATAAAAGCACCATAGATTCTGCTAACGCTTTAGATCAGTCACTTAACATTACATTTGATACCACTCCGTCTTCCGTTTTGGAAGTGGATGATAGTTTGGGCGAGCTGCAACCCGCGGGTGAATTATTTGCCAACCGTAACTTTCAAAGTATGGATTTTTCGCAGCACAAAGAATTTCGTTTCTTGTTGCATAGCACGCCCGGCAACGTGGGAACGGAATTTTTTATGAAAGTGGGGACGGAAACCAATTACGATAAAATCGTTGTTCCGCTGGGGAGCGACTTTGATGGCTGGCGACTGATTTCGTTAAAAATGGTGGACACGAACGGAGACGGCGTTACCGATGCATTTGTAGATGCCTCCGACCCTTCCTACAACGTAAAAGTATATAACCGCCGGACGGGAAACGGAACCTTAAACTTCCGCGAAGTCAGTTTAATTTTAACCGGGGTACAAAAGCCGGTGGGCAGCGCGGGGAGCGTTGGTTCGGTGTGGCTTAACGTAATTCACTTGGCTGAATCTATCACGTCGGAAGGCGAAGCATACAAAGCGGATGTGGCGTTGAAATGGGAAGGTTGGGGAAGTGCCGGCGCCAAGTACAAGCACAAAGACAGCAATTTTGAAACCCCGTTAGTTGTATCTAAACAACAAGAAACAACGGAAGAAGAATACTTTGTTAAAGTGGACCGCATTAAAGAATTCCCCATGCAAGCTACCTTGGCCCGCAGCAGTACTACGACTCCGTTGGTAACCGATAGCCGGGAATATAACACTGTTAGTTTATTAGATAAAGGCAAAGTAGAGCGGCAAAATGCCGTTGTACGTGGTGATTTTATTAAAGAGAATATGCCGCGCATCGGTTTAGAATATACGATGGAACAAGTAGATTACGATTTAATGCGCCGCAAAGATGATGCCCAAACATACGGGGCCACGTTATCACATTCTACGGGTGCATTTAAAAATATTTCTGCCGGATATTACGTAACCAATTCTTCGGTAGAGTATGATAAAATTCGTCACTTGGAATCCAGCACCTACTACGATACGGATGAAAATAGACAGAAAATGAATATGAAATTTACGTACCAACCGAGTAATTCATTTCATATTACACCGTCTTACAGTTATAGCAAGAGTAAAGAGGACCGTACTCATTTCGCCATTGGCGGGCAGGATAATTTGCACTATCCCAAAGCCATGACGCAAAACACAGGTTTTAACTCCACGTGGAAAATTACCAACTGGTTGGCACCGTCAGCCAGTTACCAAATTAATACGGTGGAAAATAATAACTTAACGGCCAAAACTATTACGGCTTCGGGTGTTTCAACAAATGTGGGAGTGGGGCAAGTCAAAACGGTGAACCGTAATGCCGATGGGGGCGTGTCACTTACGCTTAACGGAAATGAAATTTTACCCAAAAGTAAATTGTTCAATACGTTGATTATTTCGTCGGGTTACCGCATTCAGGACGCGGACTCCTGGGCAGATGTAGACAGCGGGTTTGACTCGCGCAAAGAATTGTGGATTCGCCATTCGTTTAAGGATGTGGGCAGCTATGGTTACCGCAAAAGTATGACGTTGCGTGATACATTTACTTCTACCCAACGTTGGAGTCCGTTAGCCAAATACGAACTTACCGGCGCGGCTGCTCCGTTACAAACTATTTCCATTATTAATAACTTTAGTAAAACTTTCCAAACGAACGAACAAACAGGTACCGCATACGATTCCACCAGCATAACATTGCCGGATTTAACTTTCTCCATTTCGGATTTGGAAAAATTCTTGTATGCGGGGCGTTGGCTAAGTGCATCTAATTTAAAATTACGTTACAGTTGGGTGGAGCAAAAGAACATCGGCACCGATGAACAATATACCACGCAATACGGGGGCGATTTACGCTTTATGTTGTTTAACTACTTTGATACGGTGCTGAACTATACTCACAAAGAGGCGGACAAAACCGATTTGCGTGCCCGCACCAGTTTGGAACGGGTGAAAGATAATAATCTTTCCGCGCAGACTTCCTTCTACGTCGGCGCCATGCGTATCACGCCTAAAATTATGCACAACTCGTTTGATAAATGGCTCGTGCATGGGAAGATCAGCGAGAGCTACACGGAAACGATTCCCAGCTTAAATTTACGGTGGGACTTCAACCTCCCGCATGGAATCAAACTGCCGTTTATTAACCGCATTTACACGGCCACTAACCGCGTGATTTGGAATACTACATTTACTTATAAAGATAAACGCTCCGAAGTGGAAGTAAAAGATAACTACAAAATGTTTGATGCTACCACGTCGTTAGATTATGAAATGTCGCGCAATTTACGTTTTACGCTTTCCGGCGGATTTACGATTTTAAACCACGCTTACGTAGAAACGGAAGATTATACTGCCTACAATGTAGCCGCTAACGTGACGGTGCAATTCTAATGGTGCGAAAAATAATTGCTTATTTGTTGCATGTGCTACTGCCGCGCACTTGCCACGCGTGCGGGTGTGATTTGCCGTGGAATTATAACCAACCTTTATGCAAGAATTGTATGAAGCAGTTGCAAGTGCCCGGCCCACTAATTTGTCGTCGGTGCGGGGCTGTACTTAAAAGCGGGGGCGCGCATTGTTTTGCTTGCCGCGGAAGTAAAGCTAAAAAATACAAGTGTCAAACAATTCGTTCGGCGTGGGTATTTAATACACCTTCCCGTGCGCTTGTGCATGCGCTTAAGTACAATCAACAAGAATATGTGGCCCCGTTTATGGCCGAGCAAATGATGAAACGGTTTTGTGCATATCCGGAATTATCCGAGGCGGATTTAATTATTCCGGTTCCCTTGTTTCCACGCCGGAAGCGTGCGCGCGGCTACAATCAAAGCGAGTTATTGGCACGGTATTTTTCTAAGCAAACGGGGATTGATTTGGATGTCGCTTCATTAGTCCGTGTGCGTAACACGGTTAGTCAAACCACTTTGGGGCGCCGGGGCCGGTTAGAAAACATGGTAGGAGCCTTTTTGTGTAAAAATCCATCTAACATCAAGGGGAAAACGGTGCTACTGATTGATGATGTGGCCACCACGGGCGCCACTTTGGAAGGTTGTGCAGTTGCATTAAAACAATCCGGTGCCAAAAAAGTGTTGGCTTATACGTACGCCCGAGAGTAAAGAACCGTTATTTTCTGATGTATAGGTTTCTAATAAAATTGGGCAGATTTTCGTATTTTTCGTCCGGTTCTTGTAAAATTTCCCGTACGCGCAATTCGTTAAGCAGGTGCTCACGTTCTGCTTTTTTTAGTAAAAAGAAATCCCGTATTTTAAGCGGCTCTTTGGTAGGTGTATGGGTTTGAAACACAATCACGCGGGCCAGCACATTATTCTTGCCATGTTTCACCCATTCTTCTTTTAAATGAAATGAGGCGATTTCCGCCCATAGTAATGAATATTTTTTCCGGCGCAAAAAGGGGCGATGGTACCATTCTATTTTTTCCAAATAAATTAAGCACACCGGCGAGGGGAAAAATCCTTGCCAGCCAAACAAAAAAGCCAGCACCTCAGAGCAAATAGCCATCGCGCGGTCGAAAGATGCGCAGAAAAAGAAAATTCCCAAGAGCGCAAATAAAACAGCCAATACTTTTAGCACCGTGGTATTGGGATAATAAGCGGTAGCACCGGAAGGCAACCTTTTCATTTTTTTCTCCTTATAATAAACCATTCAACTTAAAGCTAAAACATTTTTCTCTGCCCACAATAATATGGTCAGCTACACTTATATCAAATAGACGTGCCGCATCTACAATCTTGTTTGTAAGTTGAATGTCTGCCGCGGAAGGAGATATTTCACCAGACGGATGGTTATGTACTAAAATCAACGCGGCCGCATTGGCCTGCAACGCACTGGCTATCACTTGGCGTGGCGAAATGGATACTTGGTCCAACGTGCCGGAAGCAAGTAGTTGGGTAGATAATATAGTGTGCCGGCGGGATAAGAAAATAACTTCTAAAAATTCTTCTTTTTTGTCTGCCAGCGAAGTCCGGCAATAGTCCATAACCAGCTGAGGGGTTTTGAGCGGGCGTTTGTTTTTTACTTCGCCTAGCATATATTTTTTGAAAGAAGCGCGGATAATTTTTAGAAACAAGGCTGAGCTGGGGCCCATTCCTTTTACACTACTTAACTCTTCTGCGGAAGCGTCCAACACGTTGGCCAGCGAGCCGAAATTTTTTAACAGAGCCCACGCCAAAGGTTTTGTGTCTTTGCGCGGCAGGGCATAGGTAAGCAACAGTTCTAAAATCTCGTGTTCTAAAAAGGATTCCGCTCCCGCGGTGAGAAATCTTTTGCGTAGGCGGGCGCGGTGTCCTAAATAAGAGGGTTTAGTAGTTGGGTTCATATTCCTTCTAAAAGTTTATTCCACTTGCTTTTAATGGTACAATAAGTATAACGAGTTAGCAAGAGGGGAAAACAAATTTTATGAAAAACATTATTGTTATCGGGGGCGGGCCGGCCGGGTATCCGGCTGCTTTAAAAGCCGCTTCATTGGGTGCCCAAGTTACGTTAATTGAAAAGAATAAATTGGGTGGCGTGTGTTTAAATTGCGGTTGTATTCCGTCTAAATCATTGTTAGATGCCGCCCACCGCTTTCAAACGGCCCGCGGACTGGTAGGCCTTTGCCAAGAAGGCGCGCAAGAAGCGGCAGATAGATTGTTTTCCCTGCGTGATTGGAATAAAATTCGTGCCCGTCAACAAGCGGCCAGCCGCAAACTCGTACAAGGAATCGGTTTTTTACTCAAAAAAGCCGGAGTAACCGTTTTGGAAGGGGAAGGCTCTTTTGTAGATGAAACACACGTGCGCGTGAAAACGGCCGAAAAAGAAGAAGTGCTTTCTTGCGACGGCGTGATTATCGCTACCGGCTCCGAAGCATTTTTCCCGCCGCCGTTTGACGTATTGAAAGGCCAAATCTATGATAATTCCACCATTTTTAATATGGAGCAATTGCCGGAAAGTTTGGCAATAATCGGCGGTGGCGTAATTGGCTGTGAAATGGCAGATTTAATGAGTGCGCTGGGCGTAGCGGTCAGCGTGGTGGAAATGCAACCGCGTATTTTACCTACCGAAGACGAAACGGCCGCCCGCACGCTGTTTCAGGCCTTGTCCAAACGAGGTGTTACCTTCTACACGGGGGTGAGTGCCGCCAAAGCCGAAAAAACGGCAGACGGTTTTAAATTGACTTTATCCGACGGTAAAGAAATAACAGCCCAAGCCGTGTTGGCTGCCATTGGGCGCAGTGTGAATTTATCTTCCCTGCAACTTGAAAATATCGGGGTTACCTATACTCGCAAAGGGGTGCAAGTCAATCCGAAGACGTTGCAATTAAAAAATAATATTTATGCTGCCGGAGACGTTACCGGTCTTTTATTATTGGCACACGCCGCTACCCGGCAAGGCGAGGTAGCTGCCTCTAATTTGTGCGGTTTTGAAATGCAATATCATAATGAACAAATTCCCCGCGCGGTTTATACTTCCCCGGAAATTGCTGCTGTGGGACTAACCCGTGCACAGGCCCAAGCCCAAGGTCTGAACGTGCGTGCCCAAAAGTCATTTTTCTTAGCTAACGGGCGGGCCGTGGCGCAAGAGCAAACCGAAGGTTATGTAGAACTAATTAGCGAAGAATCTACCGGCCGGTTAGTGGGGGCCACGTTGGTAGGGGCAAACGCGGCAGAACTAATTCATGTCATGGCGGTAGCGTTAAATGCTCAGCTGACAGTAAGCCAATTAAAAGAGGTTGTTTTTGCACACCCTACGTTTGCCGAATCTATCGCGGAGGCGGCAAACCGATGATTTCTTTTTGCGTGGTGCTCGTGCGCCCGCGCGACCCGAATAATATTGGGGCCGCGGCGCGGGCGATGGCGAACTTTGGCCTATCCGATTTGCGGGTGGTGGCTCCTTTTGCGGTTGCTTGGCGCGAAGCCGTCAGCGCGGTTGGCGCGGAAGATATTATGCACCAAGCCGTCCAGTACGAAACGTTGGATGAAGCCTTGGCAGACACCTCTTTTTCGCTCGCGGCAACCGCTTTGCGAAACCGCCGTATTGAACAAGAAATTATTACTTTGCCGCAATTAAATGTACGTTTGGAAAGCGTGCCGGACGGTAAAATAGCTTTAGTCTTTGGCAATGAAAAAACGGGCCTTAGCGGTGACGATATCAAACGCTGTATGGCGGTGTTAAATATTCCGACAGTTTCCAAGCAACCCTCTATCAATCTGGCGCAAGCGGTTATTTTAACGTGTTATGAACTATCCCGCCGGGACGGTTTTACGCCGCTTCGCAGCGGGGGGAGTTTAGAAGCCCCAGCCCCCACAGACAGCCAAAAAGAAATTTTAGTGGAAAAATTATTTGTTTTGTGTGAAAAGGCTGATTTGCGCCCGGATTTAACGACCGATCAGCGCAAAGCGTTTTTGCGCCGTATTGTAGGGAATTTATCTCTCAACGAAGTGCAACTGTTTTTTGCCAAATCCCTAGCGGAACGTATCAGCCAGCGTGTTAAGTAAAACAGGCCGAGTCAAACGTCTTATATTTTGTTAAAATATAAAAAACCATAAGGGGGACGTATGGACTATAACATTCTGGTTATCAACCCGGGTTCTACTTCGGATGATATCGGTTATTACCGAGGCGATAAACCCGTTTTTGAAGTAACTGTGCGTTATTCCCCTGCTGCGTTGGAACCCTACGAAGGCCGTAATGTCACCGAACAACTACCCTTGCGCCGTAAATTAATCTTAGATTATTTGTTAGATCATAAAGTGCCGCTGGAGGAAATTGATGCGGTAATCGGCCGCGGGGGGCTTGTTCATCCGCTTCAAGGCGGTGTGTATGCCGTTAATGATTTAATGATAGAAGATTTAACTTCCGGCAAATACGGCAGCCATTCCAGTAATTTGGGCGGCATTTTGGCGCGCGAAATTGCACAATACGCTAAATGCCCCAGTTTTATTGCTAATCCGGTAGTAATTGACGAAATGCAACCGCTGGCGCGTTATTCCGGTATGCCGGAAAATCCGCGCATTTCTATTTTTCATGCGCTTAGCCAAAAACGCGTAGCCCGGTTAGTGGCTGAAAATTTAGGTAAACCGTACGAAGAAGTGAATTGTATTGTGTGTCATGGCGGAGGTGGCGTATCTATCGGGGCGCACCAACGTGGCAAAGTGATTGACGTTACGAACGGTTTTGAAGGGGATGGTCCGATGACCCCGCAACGCAGCGGCAGTACGCCTAACGCGGAACTAGTTAAAATGTGTTTTTCGGGCAAATATACCCCGCGTGATATCCATTTAAAATTACGGGGCCGCGGTGGCCTGGTGGCTTATACGGGCACGTCGGATGTAAAGGAACTGGAAGAATTTATCCGTACCGGTAAAAAGCGGCCGGGGTCGCTGATTTCCTGTTCTCAAGAAAAAGCTAAAATGGCCGAAGATGCCATGATTTACCAAATGGCACAATATATTGGAGCCATGGCGGTGGTTCTTAAAGGCAATGTAGATTTTATTGCACTAACGGGCGGGCTTATGTATAGCAAATACATCCCGCAGGAAATCGGTAAATACGTCGGTTGGATTGCGCCTTTGTATATTTTCCCCGGTAGCGAAGAAAAAGATGCGCTGCGGGCGGCTGCCAAACGGGCACTGGACAATCCGAAAATTGTGCAACAATATAAGTAAATTTTTATTATTATGTAGTAAGGAGAAAATCGTATGAAATTCAACAGTTTTGCTGATTTGATTAACCAAGTGAAAGGCAAATCAAACAGAGTTGCCGCTGTGAAAGAAATGGTGGCCCAAATCGGTTTGCCGGAAGATAAATTTGAATTTATCGATTGTGAAGATGTACCCACTATGTGCAAACTCGCCGTGGATCAAATTCTAGCCGGGAAAGGTGATTTTTTAATCAAAGGTTTAGTGGATACCAAGTATTACATGAAAGCCATTTTAAATAAAGAAGCCCACCTCGTGCCGGAAGGGGCGCTACTCTCTCACTTTGTGCTATTTAGCACGCCCAAATACAAAAAACCGTTTGCCGTTACGGATTCGGCTGTTGTAATCGCACCTACCTTGGAACAAAAAGTAAAAATTATTCAAAATGCCGTAAACACCATGCACAAACTTGGGCTTGAAAACCCGAAAGTGGCTTGCGTGTGCCCGGTGGAAAAAGTGAACGAAAAAATCCCCAGCACCGTGGAAGCTGCCGCTTTAGCGCAAATGAACAAAGAAGGCAAAATTACGGGATGCACGGTGGAAGGTCCGTACGATTTGTACATTTCTTTATCGGCCGAAAAAGCCGCTGAAAAAGGAATCAAAGGAGCTCAAGTGGCCGGGGATGCGGATATTTTGATGCTGCCGGACTTGGATGCGGCCAACCCGCTTTATAAAGCATTGGCTTTCTTTGGCGATCATATGGAAGCTGCGGCCGTGCTCGTTGGGCCGAAAATTCCGGTCATCTTGCCTTCCCGCGCAGATGACCCGAAAGTAAAACTCAATGCAATTGCATTGTGCTCTTTCTTAAAAGATCAAAAATAATGATATAGGGGCGGTATTTCCGCCCCTTTTTAATGTACATGAAAGAAAAATTTCTAGCTTTCCTTCAAGCTCATTACCGCCGATATCACGACGTGCTTTTCTATATGATGACGTTAGCGGTGATTGGTTTTTCGGCCTGGTTTGCCATGCAAATTACGCAGCAAAAAAATCAGCAAGCACGCGAAAATTTGCATACGCGCGAAATCCCGGTGCATGAATACTCCGTCGGTGAAAAGCCAATTTATGTAGCCTTGCAGGAATCCGGGCTTTCCAAGCAAGAAGTAGCGTATATTGTTAGTAAATTGTCTTCCGTGGTAGATACCCGCAAATTACAAAAACGGGATACATATTCTATTTCCATAGAAAACGGACAATTTGTATTGTTTCTTTTAACGCAAGGGTTTAAGAGGTATTTTGTAGCCAATGTAGATGGCGGTCTGGTGGCCGGCGTGAGTGATGTGGAAATTAAAACGCGCATTAAAACGGCGGCCGGAGAAATAAAAGGATCTTTGTTTAATTCTATGTTAGCGCATGGATTAGAAGTGCCGCTTATTTTAGATTTTACGGATGCTTTTTCGTGGACGATTGATTTTAACACCGATACCCGCAACGGCGATCAATATACTGCATTGTGGGAAGAAAACTTTGCTCCGTCCGGCGAAATTGTCAGCCAAGATTTATTGGCCGCTTCTTATACGGGTGCGGAAACGAAAAACACCACGTATGCGTTTTATTTTGAAGATGATTTTTATGACGAAACGGGTAAAGTCAGCAAAAAAATGTTCTTAAAATCGCCGATTAGTTTCCGCGGATACCGTATTTCTTCGCGCTTTTCGTATGGGCGCTTACATCCCATTTTAAAAATCCGCCGCCCGCATTTGGGGATTGATTACGCGGCTCCGGTAGGTACACCGGTGCAGGCCGTGGCGGATGGAACTGTAAAATTTGCCGGGAAGAAAGGCGGTTTTGGTAATTTTGTGGAAATTAAGCACGCCAACAATTACACCACCATGTACGGCCACTTAAAAAGTTTTGGTAAAGGCGTTTCCGTGGGGGCTAAAATAAAACAAGGCCAAACCGTAGGTTATGTGGGAAGCACCGGGCTTTCCACCGGGCCGCACTTGGATTTCCGCATTAAAGAGAAAGAAAAATTTTTAGACTTTTTAAAAATGAAAAACCGTAATTCTGCCGTACGGGATATCCCGGCGGAAAAGAAGGCCGAATTTGAAGAATTAAAAGAGTTGTATTTAAAAGAATTAAATGCGGCGCAGGTTAAAGAGCAATCGGCCGCACAGGAGCAACATGAAGCGTAAAAAAATAGCATTAACGGGGGGGCCGAACAGCGGTAAAACAACGGCTCTTTCCGTGCTGAAAGAAACGTTCGGCCCGCAAGTGGAACTCGTGCGCGAGGCGGCCACGCTGATTTTTAGCGGCGGATTCCCTCGCCAAGATAATAGTCGCCCACATATTGAAGCGGCCCAGAAAATCATCTTTTTCGCTACGCAACAAATGGAAAGTTTGGCTGAAAAATCGTCGGATGCACAACTAATCGTGTGTGACCGCGGCACCGTGGACGCAGCCGTTTATTGGCCGGGGGGCATAGATGACTTTTTTAAACAAATGAATACGACCCTGGAAGAACAATTGGCTCGCTATGATGCTGTTTTGCATTTGTCCCCGCCGGAGAACCCGGCTTTTTATCAATCCACGCACGTGCGTACGGAAAGTTTGGAACAGGCTTTTGAAATTGACCGCAAAATTTTACAAATCTGGGATAAACACCCCAATCGTAAAATTATCGGTGGGACGGAACATTTCTTTGAAAAAGCAGAAGCCATTAAAGATTTTGTAGAAAAAATTATTAAAGGATAATCTATGAAAAAAATCGTTTTAACCGGCGGCCCCAGCGGCGGCAAAACAACGGCTCTTTCTATTTTGAAAGAAACGTTTGGTAATAAAATTGCACTCGTGCAAGAAGCGGCCACGCTTATTTATAGCGGTGGTTTCCCACGTAAAGATAATAGCCCGGTGCATATTGAGCATGCCCAAAATATTATTTTCTATACGGTGCATCAATTGGAAGAATTGGCCCAGCGCACCTCGGACGCGAGTGTGATGGTGTGTGACCGGGGTTCTATTGACGGAGCTGTTTATTGGCCGCACGGGCCGGAAGATTTCTTTACGGCTATGCATAGCTCTTTAGAAGCGGAACTAGCGCGGTACGACGCGGTAATTCACCTGTCCCCGCCGCCGGAAAAAGATTTTTACCAAGCCACCAATGTGCGCACGGAGAACTTACAACAAGCCTTTGAAATTGACGATAAAATTTTAAAGATTTGGGAAAAGCACCCCAACCGCTTGGTGGTTCCGCGCGAAAAACATTATTTTGAAAAAGCGGAAATTATTAAAAATTTTGTGGAACAATTGCTTTCCAAATAAGCAGAGGAGTTGGTATGATTTGGAATCCGTTTAAAAAGAAAGAGGACGCTGCTGCGCCTGCGGCCGCCACAAAACCTGCGGCTAAAAAAGCAGATAAAAAAGAATCCATTGAAGAACGTTTGGAAAAAGAAATTGATGCGCTCCCCGGGTTTATTAAAGGCAAATTAAAAGACCCGGCTGTTAAACAACGCTTTATTGATATTGCCAAGCGCATGGAAAAAGACGGGGTGGATTTTAAAAGCCCACGTCAAATGAAGAAATGGATGAAAGAGCACGAAGCCGAACTTCGTGCCGAGCAAAACGGCCAGATGCCTAAGGTGGAAACTGTGGTGCATGACGGCCCGCGCGTGGGCCGTAACGACCCGTGCCCGTGTGGTAGCGGCAAGAAATATAAAAAATGCTGCGGCGCCGATAAATAAGGGAATTACACTTATTGCAAAATGGGCGGGAACAAAATGTTCCCGCCCTGATTTTGATAGTAAAAGTTTAATCAACTTTTTTTCACTGCAAATAAAATGGCCGATTCCATACTGCTGGGGTCGGCTTTATTTTTGCCGGCAATATCAAACGCCGTTCCGTGTGTGGGGGAAGTGCGTACAAAAGGTAGGCCGGCCGTTAAATGGACAATCGGCTCTTTAGCAGCTAATTTTAAAGGGGCTAATGCCTGGTCGTGGTACATACATAAAAGCCCATCATATTCACGGTGAGCGTGGGCAAGCCAGGCTGCGTCGGTAGGCAAAGGGCCTTGTATTAAAAATCCGCGGTGTTTTAAGTTTTTTACAACCGGTAGTAACACTTTATTTTCTTCCGTGCCGAACTGCCCGTTGTCGCTAGCGTGCGGATTAAGCGCACATAACGCTATGCGTGGTTTTTTAATGCCCAAGCGTTGCAAGGCTTTTATAAAATGCACCGCCGCCTTTTGTACCCGGTTTTTAGTAAGAAGCCGGGATAAATCTGCTACTGCAAAGTGCTCCGTAACCAATGCGCACCGTAGCGATCCGCTGGCAAACATCATAAGCCCGTCCGCGCCGGTTTGAGCGCGCAATACTTCGGTATGCCCCGTGAAAGGAATTTTGGCCATCGCCCAACTTTGTTTGGAAATCGGTGCCGTTACGAGTGGCGAACCTGTTTGCAGGGCCAATTTGATGCCGGTTTGAACAGCTTTAAAGGATGCTTGCCCACCTTCGGCGGTTGGGCGCGGCAGGCCTTTTAAAACAGCAGGAGTGTCTATTGGCAGTAGTTGACCTAAATTATCCGTCCAGCCAGCTTTTAATAGAGAGGCCGTATCTCCTAGTACAACCGGGCGGCAAACCGCCTGCACGCGGCGGGAACGCAACGCTTTAACGGTAATTTCCGGGCCGATGCCCAAAGGGTCTCCGGCTGTAATAAATACGAGTTTTTTCATATAAAAAAAGGGAAGGGGTTTCCCTTCCCTTTGAGAGTAAATTTATTATTTTTTCTTTTCGTCTTTTTTAGCCGCGGCTTCTTTGGTAGCAGCTTCTTTGGCGGCGGCTTCGTCTACGGCAAAAGTTTTAGTGATTTTTACATCGGCTTTGTTGTAGAGTTCTTCCACATATTGGGCCATAGCCAATTGAATGCGTTGTTGGGCTAAGTATTGGGCCAAGTCGCGCGAGATATCATCAAACGTAACGGTGCGTTCGGCACGTTTTTCTTTTACTTTAATGATATGCCAACCGAGGTCTGTTTTAATCGGCGCGCTCACTTTGCCAACGGCCAAGGTGAAGGCTTTGGCATCAATTTCTTTGGGCGCAACGCCTTTAATTAAAATCATATCGCCACCACTGGCCAAGGCAGTTTGGTCTTCAGTGTATTTTTTAACAGCGGCGGAAAAATCTAAGCCTTCGTCCAACTCTTTTTTAATTTGTTTGGCTTTTTCTTCTTTTTGTTTGGCTTCTTCTGCGGTCATATCTTTGGTGACGGCTAAATAGATATGCCCAATGCGGACTTGTTCGCCGGTGAGTTGTTTGATTTTAGCAGCAATCAGTTGCGCTTCTTTGAGTTTGGCCGGATCTTCTTTTTCTAAGGCTTTTAATTTCTTAGTGTTATTTTTCAGTACCGCTTCCACGTTGTTGTAGAGGGCTTTGGCGTCTTCTTCTTCCACGGGTTTGACGGTCTGACGCAATTTATCTTCCATCAGTTTGCGAACGGCAATATCTTTTTTAATTTTTTCTTTGTAGCGTTTTAAGGTTAACCCTTGTTTTTTTAGAGCTTCATTAAAGCGTTTATCGGCTCCTTTAGGATCTTCTTTGCCGGTAATTTCATCCACGATAAAACGGGATTTAATTTCGTTGATGCCTTCGTCAATTTCCGAGTCTTTTACTTGGATTTTGGCTTCATCGGCGGCTTGGTACAAGAGTTCCTTGGAAAGTAATTCTTGCAATACTTCTTTTCCCAAAATATCTTCTGCATACGGCTGAGCCAGCAGTTGCGGAGCAGCCGCTTTATATTGTTCAATTACGCCTTGCAAATAAGAGTCATACTCGGAGGCGAGCACCGGGCGGCCATTAACGGTGGCCACCGAAGATTCCATCACTTTAGCATAGGAATTTACGCCCAAGGCGGCAATCAGCCCCGCGGCGAGAAAGTATTTATTCAGTTTTATCATAGATAATAACCTCGTATTTATTTTGTAAATCTTCCAACACTTTATCCAGCTTTTTCTGTTCCAGCACCGCCCGGATGCGCGGTTCGGCTTCCGTGCGGGATAAGCGTTTTTCGCTCGTTTTCATTATTATATGAAATCCTTGTCCGGTTTTGATAAAACCTTGCACACTGCCGTTAGATGAGTTGGCGGCAATTACTTCTATTTCCGGTAAAAATTCGCCCGGCATAAACGAAAAACTGTTATCGCGAATGACTTCCGGCGCTATGCTGTATTGGCGGGACATGTCTTTCCATTTAGAAGGGGAGCGTTTTAACGTGCGAAGCACTTGATCGGCGGTTTCGGCATTATCCAAAATAATTTGTTTGACGGTCATTTCGTACGGATATTTTTTATAATATTCTTTAATTTCCTCGTCGGAAACGCTAATTAAGCCTTTTTCGCGTTGGGTTTCGTACCATAAATTTTCTAATAACTGGGCCGCATATTCATCATAAATAGCATCCAACTGGGCGCGTTTTTTAGCCAGTAATTCTTGGTAGCCTTCATTTTGTTCTAATTTGTTGGCCTTGGCGTCGGCGGCAATGAGTTTTTCGCGCAGAAGAATTTGTAATAAATTTTGATGGCCCATAGAAGTTTGAGCAAATTTGCGGTCTTTGTCCGACAGCAGATCCAAAGCGGCTTGAATATCTTGCGGTGTAATAGTTTCTTTGCCGGCCCGCACCGCAGCGGCAATTTCCTGTTCAACGGCCGGCGCGGGTGTATTCGCAGCCGGTTGAGAGGATTCTTCTTTGTGACAAGCCACTACTAATAAGACGGTGCAGATAAATAATAACCCTTTCTTCATATATATACTATATCATTTTTCCGGCTGTAATATGCCTTCAAAAAAGGTTAACACCTCGCGCGCAAAGTCGGCGGGGAGTTGCCCCTTGGCCGGGGAAATATGAATTCCGTCCCCGTTTTTGGTTTTAATAAATTTAATGTGTTCCGTGCCAAACCGGTTAAAAAGTTCTCCCGGCAGCTGAGGCGGCATTTGAAAGCGGTGGGTAAACAAAAGTTCCAATGCGCCGTCTATCCAATCTACGTGATAAATTTCTAGCCGGCCAGCTTGCGTAGATAAAGCAAACAAGGTGGTTAAATTTAAAATTTCTTGTGGAACAGGCCCGCACAAATCTGCCAGACGGTTTAATAGTTGCTGAGTTTTGGGGGCGTCTGCGTTCATGAGTTCTTTATATTGTTTTAATCGTTCCGCTTCATCGGGTAAATAATCCGGCGGGATATAAGCGGGTAGCGGCAAGTTGACGGTGGCACGTAACGTGCGTACGGGGGCTTCCCCGCGCAGTTTTTTTACTTCGGCCGCTACCAAGTCGCAATACAAACTAAGGCCCACTTCGTTTACATAACCGTGTTGTTTTACACCCAATAATTCACCCGCGCCGCGGATTTCCATATCGCGCAGAGCCAAACGAAAACCGCTGCCCAAATCGCCAAATTCCATTAGTGCAGCCAAGCGTTTTTTAGCTTCTTCGGTGGGATCCTTTTCGTCTTTCGGTTTCCAGTAAACGGCGGCTAAATCGGCAAAGTTATTTTCTTCCTGCGGCGTTTTTTTAAATAGCCAATCCGGATGGAAAAGATAACAATAGGCCTTTACGTCTCCGCGGCCAATACGACCCCGTAATTGGTAAAGTTGGGCCAAGCCAAAGCGGTGAGCATCTTCTACAATAAGTGTGTTGGCGTTAGTGATATCTATGCCGGATTCTATAATGGTAGAAGCCAGCAATAAATCGTATTTTCCATTATTAAAGTCCCACAGGGTTTGTTCCAACTCTTTTTCATCCATTTGACCGTGTGCCATACAAATACGGGCCTGCGGCACCAGTTGCCTTAAAAAAGATAAGCGCGACTCCATATTCTGTACGCTATTATAGACGTAATAAATCTGCCCGCTTCGGGCAAGTTCTTGGTTGATGGCCGCAGCGGCCAGTTCGTTGTTCCAAGCGGTAACAACGGTTTTAATAGGAGTACGCCCGCGCGGGGGGGTATCTATTAGCGAAATATCCCGCAAGGAAGAAAGCGATTGGTTTAAAGTGCGCGGAATAGGAGTGGCACTGAGCATCAGGGAATGAACACCGCTGCATTTAGCCCGGATTTTTTCCTTTTGTTTAACGCCAAAGCGGTGTTCTTCATCTATGATAACAAGCCCTAATTCTTTAAAGGAAATATCTTTGCTCATGAGCCGGTGGGTGCCGATAATAATATCGCATACCCCATTTTTGAGTTCTTCTATAACGGCGCGTTGTTCTTTGGGCGTTTGAAAGCGGCATAGCATACGCACTGTTACCGGGAACCCGGCTAAGCGTTTGGTGAAAGTTTTATAGTGTTGATCGGCCAAAATAGTGGTGGGAACAACCATCATTACTTGCTTGCCCGAAAGCACCACCTTTAGTGCAGCACGCAAGGCTACTTCGGTTTTGCCAAACCCAACATCCCCGACCAGTACCCGGTCCATAGGTTTGGGTAAATCTAAATCGTGCAGAACGTCGCGGATGGCATCTTCTTGCCCGGGGGTTAGCGGGTAGGGAAAGGAATCGGCAAATTCTTGTTCAATGCGTGCGTCCCCTTGTATAACCGGGGCTTCTACGGCTTGGCGGATGGCTTCCAATTTTAAAATTTCTTTTGCTGTTTTTTGGGCTTCTTCTTTGACGCGTTTTTTGACTTCTTTCCACGTAATGCCACCCAGCACAGACAACGCAGGCCGTTTGCCGCCCGCTCCGATATATTTTTGTACTTTTTTAAAGTCGTACATGGGCACGTAAACGCGGCTGCCGCGGCGGTATTCAATAATAAGGCAATCAGTCGGGTTTTCTTCTTTGTCCATCACTTCCAAACCTAGATAACGGCCGATACCGTGCTCCTGATGGACGACGTAATCTCCGGGTTGCAATTCTTTAAAACGGACGCGTTTGGCACCTTCCAAATCGGCTTGTTTAATGATGCGGGCCGTGTTATAGCGGCGGTTTAAAATATCGTTGGAAGTAATAAACGCTTTTTTAGCGGCCGGGTCGTAAAAACCTTGAGTCAACGGTGAAATGGAGAAAGCGGCTTTTTGTAAGTGTGGATAATCGGCGGCCAGTTCGGTTAAGCGGTCCAATTCGCCACGGTTTAAACACGTGATACAAACGGTAAATCCCTGCGTTTGCAACGAAGTAATTTCTTTTTCCAATAACGAAAAATTAGCATTAAACGCAATGGGAGATTGCATATTGCAATTTTTACCTTGCGGACAAGGTAACAAAGTAAGAATCGTGGCGTTAGGATAAGGTTCCAAACTAAAGGTATTTTCCGGTTCATGAAATATCGGCGAAAAATTAGGTAAATAATCTAAAAGCGAACACGGGCGTGTTTGAAAGTAAAGAGGCAGCAATGTAAGTTGGTCAATATATTTTTGGGAGTGTTGGGTATCTAAATCAAATAAACTAAGCATATCCACACGGTTACCTGAGAAATATACCCGCACAGGTTGCTCTTGCCCTACACAAAAAATATCTACTACACTACCGCGGGCCGCATATTGTCCCGGCGTTTCGGCATAGTCGTCACGCGTGTAACCGGCTTGTTCTAAGGTGTCTAATAGTGCTTGACGGGGCAACGTATCCCCGCGGTGTAGTATGTGCGTGCGTGCTTTTAGTTCGGCCGGATCCGGCAGCGGAGCTGAGAGTAGTTCATAAGAGGTACTTAGTAAAACGGGTTGTTGCGGATGAGTAAGTAGCCTGTGCAAAGTAGCTATTTGCCCGGTTTCTTGCTGGGCAAATGCCAGTGCGTGTGCCCCCTTGGGCAAGAACGCTTGGGCGGCGGCGTCAAAATCGTCTGTATCTTGGGCCGATACAAAAACAGCGCTTTTGCCCTTTTCTAAGTAATGCTGACACAAAAAATAAGCGGTGGCTGCTTGATTGGGTAGCCCGTAAAAGAAAGAAGAGCAAGACGCAGAAGATTTCTTCATGGAATAGGCGCCTCTTTGCCGCTAAAAACTTTGCGGTTCGGTGCCGGAAATAAAGGCTTCTAAAAATTTGTTGCGCTCAGAAGGCATAGCGAGTTTGCCGGTATTGGGGTTGATGTATGCAAAAGAAATTCCTTCCGGCACGGCAAAATCGTCGTTGGGTTCGTTCTTTAAAACTTGTTCCATGATTTCCGTCCACCAACGGGCGGTGGTGCTACCTGTAAAGCGGGCACCGTTTTCATGGGAGGTGTCGTCGTCATATCCCATCCAGGCGGCGGCCGCGGTGTGCGGCGTCATGCCGATAAACCACATATCGCGGTGGCTTTGCGTCGTGCCGGTTTTACCTGCAATATTGCGGCCCAACCGGTTCATGTTGATAAGCAGGTAAGAATGTTGCGGCGAAAATTCAGCCGTTTCAACAGGGATGTGTTGCTCTAACAGACGGCCGTTAGCATCTTCTACCCGTTCAATATAATAATTATCGGTGTGAATTCCGCCGTTAGCAAAGGTGGTTAAAGCTGCTAAATGTTCATCCATTTCTACCACGGCAACCCCTAACGCTAAGGCCGGTACGCGCGGCAAATTGGCGGTGATGCCTGCTTTGCGCGCTACCCGGATGGTTTCTTTAATACCGACAGCGTCAATAAGGTTAACGGCTACTTTTTCAAGAGCTTTTCTAAGTGTAATCCAGCCGTCGTTTTTCCCGCCGTAGTTTTGCGGAACCCAGACGTTAAAATCTTTGCTTGCGATGAAATTTTGTTTGGCTAAATCGAGTGAATACAGGTCGGCATTTTCATCAAAAGTGTGCCAATTCTTTCCGTCGTAATAGAACATGGTGGGCAAATCTTTTACTAACGTAGCGGGCGTGTAGCCTTTTTGCAAGGCCGCCATCCAAACATACGGTTTAAAGGAAGACCCCGGCTGACGTTTGGCCTGGGTAGCGCGGTTAAATTTGCTTTCATCAAATCCGCGTCCGCCAACGAGCACCCGTACGGCTCCCGTTTTAACATCCCGCACCATAAAAGCCCCTTGTAAACGCGGGTATTCTGTTTTGGGGGTAGCGTCTTGCTCTTCGGGAGTTTGGGTAGTGTCAGCTTCGGTATCGTTCGGGTCAATTTCTATTCCCAACCCTTTGGCCACTTGCTCGTCATACTCCTGTAACTTCTTATTCATAATTTCTTCGGCGATGGCCTGCTGATCGATATCAATGGTGGTGTAAATGTTAAGGCCTGCTTTCCACAGCACGTCCATGCCATATTTGGGTTCCAAGGTGCGGCGGACGATTTCAATAAAATATTGGCCGGGTTTATCTTCTTGCACCGGCGGTTTTTGTGGCAAGACTTCCTGTTTGGCCTTTTCCAATTCTTCTTTAGAAATGTAGTTTTGGTTGTACATGACATCTAATACGAGGTTGCGGCGCTGGCGGGCGACGTCCGGGTTGGCAAACGGATTGTAACGTCCCGGTGCCGGAATTAAACCAACTAGTAGGGCAGCTTCACCGGTGGTAAGTTCGGATAAATCTTTATCAAAATATTTTTTGGCGGCTGATTTTACGCCGTATGCCCCGCTGCCGAGGTAGATTTCGTTTAGGTACAACTGCAAAATTTCGCGTTTGCTGAATTTGTGTTCAATTTGAATAGCCAAAATGATTTCCCGGATTTTGCGGATAAATTTTTTCTCTTGGGTTAAAAAGACACCGCGGGAAAGTTGCTGGGTCAGCGTAGACGCCCCTTGTTTGGCACGCCCGGTGGACAAATCGTAAATTAACGCACGGAATATGCCGCGCAACGAGAATCCGGCATGTTTAAAAAAATCGCGGTCTTCCATGGCTACTACCGCATTTTGTAAATCTACCGGAATATCTTCCAGCGGCACCATGGAACGTTTTTCAATAGAAAATTCGTGGATAAGGCGGTTGTTTCGGTCAAATACTTTAGTGGTTAGCGAAGGGGTGTATTCTTCCATTTCATACACGGGAGGCAAGCCGGAAAAAATAAAGTGCATAAATCCGGCCGCCAGCAAAATAAATGCCAGCAGGCCCGCTAACATGGCAAACACAACCGGTTTAGAAAATAAGATTTTTTTAAATTTACGCGCCATATGTAAATTATATCAAATATGTACGGGGTAAAAAGCGAACTTTAGGAGACCCTTTGGGTAGAAAAACACCTTAAAACTATAGTAAAATAAACATATATGAAGAAGAGCCCGTTACAGAAAAAAGGGGGGGCTGCGGCGCTTCCCGGCTACGATTTAATTTGCTGGATTGATGTATTGACCCGGCGGATAGCTCGCGTAGATAAAAAGCCCCTCAAGGAATTGGCTGTAACGGCGTATCAAAAGCAGCTAGTGCACCGGAACGCTTTTGAAGAAACTTTAAAACGCGGTATTTATCATTACGAATGGAGCCGTGACGTCGGTAAACGGCCTGTGTTATTTCAAACCACTTGCGTATTGCTTACCGACCCGGCAGGAAAGCCGAGTGGGGTGTTGACTCTTTCACGCGATATTACCAATTGGGCAGATTCGTCTTTACAGAAAAATGTATTAAAGGACTGGGCCGCCCCGCAAACTTTTTCGCAGTTGTTATTAGCCGCCCGCGAGCAAGAAAAAAAAGCTATTTCCAAAGCATTGCACGACGAGATTGGTTCTTCGGCCGTGATGTTAACTACACTGTTAAAATTGGTGAAGGCAAACGTTTTGAAAGGTAAGGCCCAATTTGCTTTGCGCGATATTGCCCAACTGGATACTCAATTAAAAGAAAGTATTGAGCGGCTAAAAAATATCATCGTGTCGCTCCGTCCTCCTTCTTTAGAAAATAAAGGCGGGCTGGTGGGGGCCGTGCGAGATTTACTGGAAAATATCAGCACGCTTGGCCATTTTTCGTATCAATTTAAGCAGGATGAGTTGGAAGACAAAATTTGTTTATCGGACAATGTGAAAATTTTATTGTACCGCATTGTCCAAGAGTCGTTAACAAATATTGTAAAACATGCTCGTGCCAAACAAGTTCAGGTAAGCCTCAAGCAAGTACGGGGGAATATTCGCTTGGTGGTGCAGGATGACGGGGTGGGGTTCAATGTAACAGAATCCCGGTCGTTGCGCCATGTAGGGCTTTTAGCTATGAAAGATAGTGTGGAACTGTTAGGTGGGGAGTTAACGATTAAAAGTGCACCGGGCGAGGGGACACGTATTCAAGTGGTTTGCCCGAGTGTTGTATATGGGGGAGAAGAATGAAAAAGAAAATTGTATTAGCCGACGACCATGCTATTGTACGTAGCGGCGTGCGGGCCGTGGTGGAAAATTTAGGAAAGAACATGGAGATCGCCGCCGAACTTTCCAACGGGAAAGAATTGGTGGAATATGCGGCCTCTCACAAAGCGGATGTGTATGTGGTGGATATTTCCATGCCGGTGCTAAACGGAATTGAAGCCGTGGAACGGCTAGTCAAGCAAGACCCGTCGGCCAAAGTGGTGATGTTAAGCATGTATGACGACCGGCTATCGGTGGAAAAATCACTAAAGGCGGGGGCCAAAGGATTTATTGTAAAAGTATCTGCAGCCGATGAAATCGTGGATGCTATTGAAGAAGTAGCGGCCGGACGGTTTTATTTGTGCAGTAAAGTTTCTAAATATATTGTGCAAGGTTTTTTGGGTAAAAATATGGCCCGCAAGCGCGATGGCACCGGGCTGACCCCCAAAGAAAAAGAAGTCTTGCAACTCATTGCGGAAGGGTATAGCAGCAAACAAATTGCTAAAAATTTCAATTTGTCGCTCAATACCATTCACGTACACCGCAACAATATTATGCGTAAACTCGGCATACATAAACAAGCCGAACTGGTGCGTTACGCTATTAAAGAGGGCATTGCCCAACTATAAAGGAAGATCATTATGCGTATTATTGCAGGGACGGCCCGTGGCCGGCGTATTTTTTCCGTATCTAAAAATTTACCGGTAAAGCCAATTTCGGACCGTATTAAACAATCCGTATTTGACATTATCCGCCCGCGCCTTGCGGGAGCTATGATGTTGGATTTGTTTGCCGGAACGGGAAATGTGTCTTTGGAAGCTCTTTCCCGCGGGGCCTTGCGTACGGTTATGGTGGACCGCGAACCCGCGTGCATTAAAAATATACACCGTAATTTGGAACATCTGGGCTTTGCGGACCGGGCTAAAGTATTACGTGGCGACGTGTTAAAACCGTTAGATTATCTGCTTGCCTATAGCGATAACGAAGGATACGACATTATTTTTATGGGCCCGCCGTACCGCGATATCAATAACAAGATGCTATCTTTCTCGGAACCGGCACTAAAAAACGTGGCAGAAGCCGGGCTACTAGCCAAGAACGGCATTATTATTTTGCAGACGCACAAAACGGAAGAATTTGCCGTTCCCGCTACGCTGGAAATCTACCGGGTAGAAAAATACGGCGATACGTTGGTGCATTTCTTACGTGCACTGCCCAAGCAGGAGCCTGACCATGTACAGTGATGTATATGAATTGAATTACTCCAAAATAAAAACGTATTTAGAATGTCCGCAGGCCTATAAATTGAAATATATTGAAGAAAAGCGGGAGGGTTTGGTGCCGGCATCTTCTTTAGGGGTTTCTATCCACCGTACCTTGGAGGAATACCACCGCAATAGCAACGACCCTTCCGAACTGCTTTCTTATTATGATGATTGTTGGTTGGGAGCCGGGTATGCCAGTGCGGGTGAACAAATGGAGTGGTATTTAAAAGGCAAAAAAATGCTGGAAACGTACGCCGAACACGAATACGAACGCAAAACCACTGTAGACAGCACCGAGCGCGAATTTATTTTTGAAGAAAAACCGTGGACCTTTCGCGGTAAAATAGACCGTATAGATAAACACCCGGACGGAAGTTGGGAAGTAATTGACTATAAAACAGGAACGGATGTGGATTTATCGCTGGCGGTAACCGATTCGTTACAAATGGGAATCTACGCCGTGGGTGCCCGCCGCGCCTGGCATATGCAAAAAGGAAAAGCCACTTTTTATTTTGTGGCGTTTGATAAAACGGTCAGCGCTCCGTTCGAAGCGTTTGACGAGCGTAAAATTTTAGATACTTTTATTGAAGTAGGTAAAAAAATAGAAGTAAACGACTTTGAACCCAATACCGCGCACTGTGTACAATGCCCGTTTAATACGCGGTGTGAAAAAGCCGTTCTTCCGCCACAACCCTAATTTTATTTAATCTATAGAAGGTAAATCATGCAATCTATTTTCAAAAAAGCAAAACGTATTGTCTTTAAATTTGGTACCAACGCGCTGAGCGCTGATGATGGCAGTTTAGCTTTGTCGCGCTTATATTCCTTTATGGAAGATATTGCGGTTCTTCACCAGCAAGGGAAGGAAATTTTAATTGTCACTTCCGGTGCAGTAGGGGTGGGCCGCCGGATTTTGGGGCTTTCCGGGCAAGAGGACGGTGTTTCGTTTAAACAAGCTTGCGCTGCCGTCGGGCAGACAAGTTTAATGAAAACGTACGAGGACGGATTTAGAGACTTGGGCATCGTTGCCGCGCAGGTACTACTAACGGAAGATGATTTTTCCAACCGGAGCCGTTATTTAAGTTTGCGTGACACGTTGGGGCGGCTACTAGAATTAAAATGTATTCCCGTTATTAACCAAAATGATACTGTATCCCCCAACGAACTGCGTGGTTATAAAGAAAAAGGAGTCAAAGTTTGCTTTGGCGATAACGATAAACTTTCCGCCTTGGTAGCCAGCGGAATGGATGCCGATTTGTTGTGTATCATGAGTGATGTGGAAGGCCTGTATAACGCCGATCCGCGCAAAGATAAAAAAGCCACGTTAATTCATCAAGTAAAAGGCGTGACGGAAGAAATAGAGGCATTAGGTTTTTGTGCTTCTTCTCGTGGTCGGGGCGGCATGAAAACCAAGTTGGAAGCCGCCAAAGTGGTTACCCGTTGCGGGGCGGCTATGATTATTGCATACGGCAAAAAACATGGAGCCGTGGGGGAAGTGTTTGGCCCTTCTTTTAAAGGAACACTTTTCTTGCCGGTAGAAGATTTACCCGGTAAAAAAGCATGGCTTGCATATGCTACCAACGTAACAGGGAGTATTAAAATTAATGCGGGGGCCAAGAAAGCACTGTGTGAAAAAGGGTCTTCGTTATTGCCGGCCGGCGTAGTGGACGTAACCGGTGATTTTGAGCCCGGAGATACGGTTGCTATTTATGATGCTTCCGGTAAAGAAGTAGCCCGCGGGCTGGCCAATTATTCCGCCAGCGACAGCCGCAAAATTATGGGATGTCGTTCGGAAGAAATTGCCAAAAAAATCGGATTTAAAAATTACGATGAGTTAATTCATCGCGATAATATTGTTTTATTGTGAGGACGCATGGACGTAAAATTACTGGCCCAAGAGGCAAAAGCGGCTGCTTATGTGCTCCCATCGCTAACAAGCGAAATTAAAAACCAGGCGTTAAAAGCCATGGCGCAGGCGCTTCGTGCCCGCTGTGGTGAGATTTTAAAAGCCAACGAAGAAGATTTACTGCTTGCTAAAAAGGAATTGGAAGCGGGCAACCTAAAACCGACTCTGTATAGCCGGCTCCACTTAACTCAAGAAAAATTAGACGGTGTCATCCGGGGAATAGAAGAAATGGTGGCCTTGCCGGACCCGGTGGGGAAGGTGCTGTCTGCCGTGGAATTGGATGAAGGATTAACACTATATAAGATTTCTTGTCCGCTCGGATTATTGGGTGTAATTTTTGAAGCCCGGCCGGATGTAGTGCCTCAGATTGCGGCACTGGCGGTTAAATCCGGCAATGCTGCGGTGTTAAAGGGGGGCAAGGAATCTGCCAATACAAACAGGGTCATGATGCAAGTACTCAAAGATGCATTGGCTACCGTGCACGGTTACCCACCGCAGGCCTTGCAACTTATTTACACGCGCGAAGAATCGGCCCAGATGCTCCTGTTAGATGATTTATTTGATTTAATTATTCCCCGCGGCGGAAACTCACTGATTGCTTACGTGAAAGCTCATACCAAAATTCCGGTATTGGGGCACGCGGACGGGGTTTGTCACATTTATATCGCTCCGTCGGCCGATATCAAAATGGCACAAAAAATTTGTGTAGATGCCAAAACGCAATATCCGGCAGCGTGTAATACGGTAGAAACGCTTTTAATAGATAAACGTTGGCCCGTTGAACACCAAAAAAATTTATTACAAACGTTGGTTCAGGCCGGAGTAGAGCTATACGGAGACGAACAGGTGTCTGCGTTGGCCCCGGTGACAGGTCCGGTGGCCGATTGGCACACGGAATACGGAGATAAAAAATTATCAGTTCGTTTTGTGTCCGATTTATTAGCGGCTGTTACGCATATTAATCAGTATGGGTCTCACCATACGGATGCAATTCTTACCCAGTCCAGTGAAGAAGCGGAAGTATTTATGGAACTGGTTGATTCGGCCGGAGTGTACCACAACGCTTCCACGCGCTTTGCCGATGGATACCGTTACGGTTTTGGAGCGGAAGTGGGGATTAGTACGGGCAAAACCCACGCGCGCGGCCCGGTGGGGTTGGAGGGATTAACGATTTACAAATATAAGTTATACGGTAGTGGCCAAGCCGTCGGCGAGTATATCGGGCCGAATGCCAAACCGTTTACGCATAAAGTGATAGGGAGTAAATCATGAAATTAGGTTTTATCGGCGCAGGTGAAATGGGCAGTTCCATTATTAAAGGGCTATTAGCTCATGGATATGAAAAAGAAAATATAATGGCTTCCGTTCGCACACCGGAATCTATGGCGCGTCTGCAATCGGCACTGGGTATTACAGCGGTTGTGGATAATGCACGCGTTTTTCGCGAAGCCGATTGGATATTTTTAGCCGTAAAGCCGGCGCAGATGCCTGAGGTATTGGCTCAAATCGTGGCGGAAAAAATTCCGTCTAAACCACTTGTCAGTATGGCGTTAGGCTGGACGGTAGAAAAAATTCAGCATGTGTTGCCCGCCTGGCCCGTTATTCGCATTATGCCCAATACCCCGCTTAGCGTGGGTGAAGGGATGACGCTTTTTGATTTTGCAAACGAAACGCCGGCCCCAACACGCTGCGAAGTAATGAAACTTTTTGAAAAGATGGGAAAATCGTTAGAAGTAGCCCCTAATTTATTTGATGCGGCTACGGCTGTTTCCGGCTCCGGCCCGGCTTTTGTATATGCGTTTATTGATGCCTTGGCCCAAGGAGGCGTTGGACAAGGGATGGACGAAAAACAAGCCATTTTACTAGCGGCTCAAACCGTATTGGGGGCGGCTAAATTAGCCATGACCAGTCACGAAACTCCGAACGAGTTGGCCCGTAAAGTTGCCACGCCGGGCGGTTGTACGGCCGAAGGAATGAAAGAAGTAGACGCCTCTGACCTAAAAGCAATTTTGCAAAAAGCGGTGGCGGCCACTACCCGAAAAGCCGAAGAGGTTTCTAAAAAATCATGAAAGAAGTTTGGAAAGATCTATTTCTCGTTTTACTGCTTCCGGGCATGGTGTTATTTGTCGGGGTGGCTCTTTATTTAGATAAAAAAGAGGCCCGCACCGATAAAACGGTAGCAGCAACGCGCGTAGAAGAACCGGCAGAGCAAACGCTTTCGCAAACATCGGATGAACCGTCCGCAGAAGAAGATATTTTAATAAAAATACCCACGGAACAAACTTCTACCGCATCGGATGAAAAATCTTCCGTGCAAGAAGGCACCCCGGGGGAGGTAGTCGCGGTTCCTGTTCTAAAGATTGAATCGGCTGTTTTGGAACAGATAAAAACGCTCCAAGTTACACCTCAACAGCAATTATGGACAGCCTGCCGTGACGCTAACGAGCCGGAAGTTTTGGCGTTGCTGGCGCAGGGAATAGACCCCAATTTTTATATTAACGGTTTTACTCCGTTGATAACGGCCTGCTTTAAAGACAATGTAACGATTGTTAAAGCCCTTTTAAAAGCGGATGCTCTATCGGATGTGGCGGCTGATACAACGGATGGATTAGCCGGTTTAACCGCTTTGATGGCAGCCAGTTGGGAAGGCCATGCTGAAGTAGTAAAAGAATTGCTTGCGGCAGGCGCCAATGTAAATACGCGGGCCCGCGACGGCCGAACGGCTCTTATGTTTGCCAGTTACCATGGACACCCGGAGGTTGTTAAATTACTATTAAAGGCCGGGGCCCAAGTCAATGACCGCGCGTTTGACCGACCCGGTACATCGCTTACGTTTGCAGCCCAAAACGGACATTTAGAAGTTGTCCAAATACTTTTGGAGGCCGGAGCGGTTGATTATAATAATTTGTCACTTCGCGTGGCCCAGCGTTTTGAATATGATGATATTGTAAAAATATTAGAAGAAGCCAAACAAAAAAACAAACAATAAAAAACAGCCCCGGAAACGGGGCTGTTTTTATTTAGAAACATTTATTATTTCCAAAAATAAAACGCTACAATTACAGCCGCTAACAACCAACGGTAATAAACAAACACATTAAACGTATGTGTTTTGATATATTTCATTAAAAATCCAATTACGGCCAGCGCCCCAATAAAAGCACTGATAAAGCCCCAACAAAGCGGAGTGGTAAAATCGCTTGCTGATAATTTACCGATTTCCAATATAGCCGCCCCCGCAATAATGGGGGTAGAAAGCAAAAAGGATAAACGCGCACTGGTGCTGCGGGAAAGCCCCAAAAATAAGGCGGCGGTAATGGTGATGCCGCTGCGTGATACGCCGGGCATTAAGGCCAAGGCTTGGGCACAGCCGATTAAAAATACTATTTTAAACGGAACGGAAAATAAATCGGTTATTGTATTTTTATCAGCTTGGCGGTCGGCCAGCCATAAAATAGCGGCAAACAGTGCCAAGCAAACAGCAATCATCAGCGGATTGCGAAAAACTTGTTCGGCCCAGTCGTTAAATAATACCCCGGCAATAGCGGCGGGTAAGGTGGCGGCAGCTAAGTACCACAACATTCGGCCTTGCGGTGTTTTGGGTTGAGTAAGACCATTTTTTAACAGGGTCCACCAATCTTTCCAAAAATATAAAAGTACCGCTAGTAGCGTGGCGGCGTGTAGAATGACATCAAAGGCCAGCCCTTGATAGGATTGTCCGCGGAAATAAGGAAGTAACACCAAATGGGCCGAACTGGAAATCGGCAGAAATTCACCGAGTGCTTGTATAAGTCCAAGTAATACGCCGTCAAAAATAGTCATAATTTATTCTCCGAAAACAATTTGTTGTGGTTGCAATTTTTCGTCAAATTCAATTACTACAAACGAGCCGGGCGCAAAAGTGTAAACATGTCCGGTCAGCAAATGTGTTACATACGAAATGCTGGGGTTATGGGTAA
Source organism: uncultured Elusimicrobium sp. (assembly GCA_902794125.1). Classification (GTDB taxonomy): domain Bacteria; phylum Elusimicrobiota; class Elusimicrobia; order Elusimicrobiales; family Elusimicrobiaceae; genus Avelusimicrobium. Next base: position 57,474 of record CADBFX010000012.1, read on the forward strand.
CGGCCGCTATTACATTTTGTCGGGTTAATTGTTCTTTTAAAAAATCGCCTACTTCCTGATCCGGTTTTAGCCCGTTTAAGGTAGCGTCTTGCTCCACCGGGGCTTGAAGAATTTCGCCCAAAGTTTGGGCGGTTTGTACGGCGCGTAATAAAGGGCTGGTGAAAATACGCGCGGGGTGTAATTGGAGCTCTTTCAAGCGGTGGGCCGTTAAGCCTGCCTTTTGGAATCCTTGCTCGGAAAGGGGACGCTGGCTATCGCTTGCCACTTGGGCGATATAGCCCGGCAAAGCATGGGCGTGACGTACTAAAATAAGCGTTTTTTTCATGAGAAACCGTTTAAATACACGTTTAAAAATGCAATAATAAAGTAAGCCTTTTTATTTTACTAATTCTGTGCGTATTATGGAACTTTTTTACGGTCACTATGGTTCGTTAGAAAAATCGTTTTTTGCCTATCTGTCCAAGCGGCGCAATAACCCGTTAGAGCCATGGTTGGTGGTGTGTGCGTCGTCTTTGCTGGCCGATCGTTTGCGCGGGCAGTTGGCGCATAGCGGGGGAGTGGTGGCTAATGTTCATTTCGTAACGCTGTCTTCTTTGCTATCTACCTTGGACGCTTCCGCCGGGCCGGCCCTTCCTTTATTCCCGCAAGACCATTTACGCGATTTTTTATTAAAAGATATTTTATCGGAACCGGGTTTAAACCAGTATCCCATTTCTCCCGGGTTTGTTCGGGCTGTTAAGGCCTCTTTGCGCGATTTGGAAGATTCCCTGGCCGACCCGGATATTTTGGAAGAGCAATTACGGACGATTCCGGAAGACGTTTCTTGGTCGCAGGAACAAGAGCGGTTTGCATGGTTGGTGCGCGTGTACCGTCGTTTCGGTGAGCGTGTAGCGCAATTAACGACGTTCCGGCCATATCAACATTTGTTTGAACGGGCCTTGGCCCAGGTAGAAAATTCGGCCTATTTAAAAAGTTTTGCGGGGATTATTTTTTACGGCTTTTATGATATGCCCGGGCGTTCTTGGGAGCTGGTGTCGCGTGTGTGTGCTGCGTACCCGGTAGCAGTATTTGCGCCGTATCAAAAACATCCGGCGTATCGGTTTGCCAGTAAGTTTTTTGAAACAAATTGGTTGGGCTTAAAAGGCCCTCACCAAGATGTAAACCAGCCCGATTTTGGGGCACTGGGCGATAGCGGACCTTTTTTGTTTGCGGCGCAAGGCAGTGCTCAAACGCAACAGGTGCATATTATTCCCGCCGCTGACCCGCAAGCCGAGGTGTTTTTTACGGCCAAAGAGATTTTACGCTTAGTAGAAAAAGAAGGCATGGCCTGGAAAGATATTGGCGTAATCGCGCGTACCTTGCCGCCTTATCAGGATGAAATCCGCCGGGTATTTAACCAAAATTGTATTGCTATCAATGCTGCGTTTACGTATCCGCTTGCTCATTTCGCACTGGGTGTATTTTGTTTGAATTTATTTAATATGGTGGCGCACGGTTTTGAACGCGAAATTATATTGGCTATTTTGTGTTCGCCGTATTTTAAATATCCGCAAAAAAAACAATGGCGGCGTTTGGCGGAAAAATCGCTGGCGAGCCGTGATTTTAACCAATGGGCGGATTTATTGCCACAAGTGGAAGGATTTGACCCGGAATTTTTAACCTGGTTGGAAAAATGCAAAACCTGTTTGGAAGCTATCAACCAACCGCGCAATTGGGCGGCAGTGAGCCAGCTGGCGCGTCAATTCTTGCAAGATAATGTGGATGTAACTTCATTGCAAGGTAAAGAGACCGAAATTTATCAAACCATTTGCCACACGTTGGAATCTTTAACTGCGTATGAATCTATTCGACTAACAAGTCGGCCCGGAGAAGCTGTTAAAGAAATTGTTGATAGTTTAACAGCTCTTTCTTTTAACGAAGCTGAAAACATGCCGGGCGGTGTGACAGTTACGGATGCGCTGCGTGCGCGCGGTCTGCAATTTAAGGTAGTTTTTCTGTTGGGATTAACTGAAAAATCATTTCCGCAACTTATTCCGGAAGATCCTATTTTCCGCGATAAATACCGTTATATTTTACGGGACACGTTAGGATATTGGGTAAACCAAAAATCAGAACGTGCCGACGAAGAACGGTTGCTCTTTTTTGCCGCGGCCTCCTCTGCGCAAAACCAATTATACGCGTTGTATGCCCGTTCAGGAGCCGATGGCAAAGAAACAATTCCTTCTCTTTTTGTGGCCGAGCTGGCCCGCGCGGCTCAGCTTAATTGGAAACCGTCTCAAGAAGCAATTGTCAGCGGTCGTTTTTCGGAGCAGTTGGCCAGCGTGGCGCGAAACTTTTTAACGCCGAAAGAAATTTCGTATTCTATTATTTTATCCCCAACTACGGCGAGTGAAAATTATCGGGCGGCTTTGTTGGAAACGCCGCAAATACAACGTTCTTTAAAAGCCGCTGGTTTTTTGCGTTCGTTGGGTGCACCTACTTCGTTTGACGGTTGGGTGCAAAGCGGCGAAGCTATTTTTTCCAAAGCCCAACAAGGGAAAGGGTTTTCGCCTTCTGCTTTGCAAGAGCTGGCCGCCTGCCCATTAAAATACTTCTTTAGTAAAGCCTTGCAACTGGAAGAACCGGAGGAAGTGTATAGCCGCCATGCATTAGCACCGGATAAACGCGGCACAGCCTACCACGAAGTATTGCAAGATTTTTATACAGAACTTTTACGCCTCGGGCTTACGCACGATTTGTTTGAAACGGGTGCTAAAGAATATATTCGTCGTTCGTTGGAAAAACGCTACAATGCCACCAGTTACCGTGCGTTTGGAATTTATCCGGTAGTGTGGGAACTTATTCTGGAAGATATGCGCCAAAAATTAGAAGATTTTGTGGTGCAGGATATAGCTCAGTTAGGTTCTTATAAACCCACGTTATTTGAAAAAGAATTTAATAATTTATCGGTAGAAGGGATTGCTTTTACGCTTCGTGGAATTATTGACCGCATTGATATAGATCCGGCCACGCATACGTTTGTGGTAGCGGATTATAAATCTTCCCGCAAGGGTACGAAAAATTTAGCTTCGGACTTTTTTACACACCTTATTTTTCAACCATTTCTCTATGTGCTGGCCGCAGAAAAATTACCGGAATTGAAAGGCTATGCTTCGGCCGGTTCCTGCTTGCTGGCTATCAACAAGGGCTATGACAAGCGGGTTCTTTCAGTGCAAGATTTTGAGGCCCTACGCCCGAAGGCACAAGCATTTTTAAAACAATTGGCCGAATTAGTAAAAGCAGGCACGTTCTTTTTGGCAATGTCCGACTTGTGTACCTATTGTCCCTATGCGGCTATTTGCCGAAGAGATAGTTTTGCCTGTTTGATGCGCGCGCGTAAAAGTGCGCCCAGTCGCGCGTTGGAGGTCGTCCGCCATGGATAGAAAAGAAGACCGTTTAAAGGTGCAGACTCATTTGAACGTCAATATGGTGGTGGAAGCCGGCGCGGGTACCGGTAAAACGACTTTGCTAATTAGGCGTTTGTGCTTGGCAGTTCTTGTACAGCAAGTGCCGGTGGAAAAATTGGTGGCGCTAACGTTTACGGAAAAAGCCGCGGCGGAAATTAAAACGTTGTTAATACAAGCGCTTCATCAAACGGTAGATTTTTGTAAAAATCCGCCCGCTGATCGGGAAGAAGCTCTTGTCAAACAAGAACCGACTTTATGGGAATTGTTGCGGGAATATTTTAAAGTGCCGGTGGAAGATTTACAATCCCGCGCCCAAACTGCTTTGGAACGATTAGACCGGGCCAGCGTGGGGACGATTCACAGTTTTTGTGCGGATATTTTAAAAACATTCCCGCTAGAAGCCGGGCTTTCCCCACAAGCGGAAATTGATTCGGGCGAAAAAGCAAACCGTTTATTTGAAGCCCGGTGGAACGCTTTTTTAGACAAAGAATTGGGGGTTAACGCCCCGCGTGCGGTGTTGTGGAAGCGGGTGTTGCCGGAGATTTCGCTAGCCGATTTAAAAATTTTTGCCCAAGAATTATGCAGCGGAAAAATTGAAGAGTACGATTATTTTGCGCACCGTAAATTACTAATAAATGTATGTGAAGAAAAAATCCGCCAAGCTACCCTATGGAGCCAATGCTTTTTGCCGGCAGGCACTCGCCCGCGCAACAGCGAAAAAGCTCTAATATGGGCGAAACAATCGTTGGAACGGACTATTCTCTTTTTAAAAGGGGAAACCGTCCCTCCCGCGCCCGAAGATTTGCCGCCTGCTTTCCCCGCTACTTTATCCAAAGGGTGGGAAGAACAAACCTTTGAAGAAGCTCGCGCGTTAGCGGCTTTCGCTTTAAAAGTAACACCGGAAAAACAACAACTCTTTTTAGATGCTTTAGAATTGGTGCAAGCGGTAACACAACCAATTCGGGCCGATTATGCGCGGGAAGGAATTTTAAGTTTTGACGATTTAATTGTAAAAACGCGGGATTTACTGCGTACAAACGGTTATGTGCGGCGGCTATTAAAAGAGAAATTTGACGTATTCTTTATTGATGAGTTTCAAGATACGGACCCGGTACAAGGGGAGATCTTTTTATTTCTATCCGAAGAAAAAACCCAATGCGCGTCGCGCTGGCAGGATGTCCGTTTGGCTCCGGGGAAAATAATCGTCGTGGGGGACCCCAAGCAATCTATTTACCGTTTCCGTGGGGCTGATATTACGGCGTATGAACTGTTTACCGATTTGATTCTACAACAACACGGTGAAAAATGCTTTTTGCAGCAAAACCACCGCAGCGCACCCGATATTGTAGCTTCTGCTAACGAAATTTGTAGCCGCGCCATGGTGCAAGAAGCCGCTTTCCAACCACAATATGTGCCCATTTTCCCGGCAAAAGAAATTTCCGGCCCTTCGGTAGAGTGGTTATTTGTCCGTCCGGCTGACGAAGGAGCTGCGGCCGATGATTACCGCCATAACCAAGCCGAACGCATTGCCGATTGGATTAGCACACACGTTGGTCGTATGACGTTACAGGACGGACACAAACTTACTTACCAGGATATCACGCTTTTGACCCGTGCCTCCACCACGGCCGGGCCCTACATCGATGCCTTGCGTCGCCGGAATATTCCCTTTAATGTGGAAACGGACAAAGATTTTTTCCGCAAGCAAGAGATTAACGATTTCTTAAATTTTTTGCGTGTCATTGCCGACCCGAACGATAAAATTGCGCTAGCGGGTGTGTTGCGTAGTCCGCTTGGGGGGTTAACCGATGAGGAACTTTACCAAGTGCAAAAACGGGGTGAGTTGTCGCTCTATGTTTCTTCAGATAACGAAGCCGTAAAAACATGTTACGAAGAAATTAAAAAATTTGCCCAAAAAGCGGGCCGCCTGGATATTAAAAGTTTACTGGAGAGTATCTTGGCTGAATCGTTTTTGCCGGAAGCTTGCGCGGCCGCGTACGAAGGTGAACGGACGTTGGCAAGTTTGCATCGGCTGGTACGTATAGCCCAAACAAAGGTGGAGCAAACGCCGGCTAATTTAGGGCAATTTGTGGCGGGTATTAAAGAAGAACTGACGGCTCATCCGGAGCGGCTGGGTGCCGGTGTAGCCGAGGACGCGGCCAATGCGGTTTCGGTGATGACGGTTCATAAGTCCAAAGGACTCGGGTTTCCAGTGGTTATTTTTGCCGATTTATCTAAAAAAGACAACACCTCCAGCGCCGATCCGGTGCGTCATGCTTTTTCGTGGCAATACAATATGCATGGTTTGCGTGCCGGCAAAATTTGCGATATCAATTTGGCCTTTTTGGAAGAAGAACAACGCAAACACAGCCGTTGCGAAGAAGTGCGTATTCTGTACGTAGCTTTAACCCGTGCCAAAGAACATCTGCTGCTGGTGGCTGACGGACGTAAAGGCGTAGAAAAAGCAGCAGCTTGGTTTGCCGCGGCAGGGTTACTGCCTGACGGAAAGTCGGTTCAGTTAACTAACGACGCTTTGACCGTTCCCGTTACGTATGCCGATTTTGAAGCGCCGGAACATTTTATTTACCGCCCCGTTCTCGCACCCCTTGTGCAAGCAGATGCACACGCCTTTATGCAGTGGCGCCAACAGTATGATTTGCGCCGCACACGTTATGAACAGCTCAAGCAAACAGCCCTTTTGGCCCCCAGTCAGCGGGTTTTGCACGAAGATGTGATTGATCCCCGGCAACAAGAAGGTATGGCAATAGGAACGCTGTGTCACGAAGTATTGGAACAGTTGCTTTTGTCTAAGACATTGGATGTGGGGGCTATCCTTTGCCAAGTAGCTCAAAAAAACGGATTGGAAAAATATATTCCCGCCGCCACGGCTATTTTAAATCCTTTTGTAGCAAGCGATATATACCGCGAATTGGCCGGTTGCCATTTGTTAGCCAGCGAAATGCCCTTTACGCTAGCCGAAGAAAAAGGCGGGACGGTGTCCGGCGTGATAGACGGTGTATTTCAAACCCAACGGGGAACGTATTGGGTGGTAGATTATAAAACAGACCAGATTCCCGCGGAAGGGATAGAGGCGTTATCTCAGAAATACGCGCCGCAACTGGAAGTATACAAGCGTGCGGCCCAGCAACTGTTCCCCGGTAAGGAAGTGCGGTGCTCGGCGGTGTTTTTGCGCGCGTTTGCGGTGAAAGATTTATAAAAGATACAATATAACCAATATACCAGTGGAGGAAATATATGTTTGATAAAATCGGACAATTAAAAGATTTGTGGAAACTCAAAAGCCAAATGGAAGAAATCAAAAAACGGTTGGACAATATGGTTATTAAAGTAGATAGCCCGAACCATTTATTTGAAGTAACCATTTCCGGCTCGCAAGAAGTAAAAGAAGTTAGAGTGGACCCGCTTATTAAAAACTTTTCGGAAGATAAAATTGCCGAAGAAGTAAAATCGGTTTTCAACAAAGCCGTGCGCGATAGCCAAGGGATGGCCGCGCAAGCTATGGGCAATTTTTCCATGCCGCAAGCCTAATGCTCTATACCGATAAAAAGATAGTTGTTTTCGGTGCCTCGCAAAACCCGTCCAAATACGGGTACAAAATTTTTACGTCGCTTTGTGAACAAGGGTTAGAAGTTGCGGGAATTAACCCCAAAGGCGGTGAAATTTCCGGTCATCATTTTTATACTACTTTGGCGCAAGTGCCGGGGCCGGTGGATGTTGCCATTATGGTAATTCCTCCGGCGGCTTTAGTGTCCGCCGTAGAGCAATGTGTGGAGGCGGGTGTACGTGAGATTTGGTTCCAACCGGGAGCCCGTAGCGAAGAAGCCTATAACCTGGCTGTATCGGCCGGCATTCGTGCAATAAACGCTTGTTTTATGGCGGAAAACGGATTTTGGTAGAGTTATGAAATATAACCGCTTAGGAAATACAGAATTAATGCTTTCTGCCGTAGGCCTAGGAAGTTGGCCGTTTGGCGGTGGATACGATTGGGGCCCGGTAGATAGTAATTCCGTTTTGCAAGTTGTAGACGCAGCGATAGAAAGTGGTATTAACTGGATAGATACTGCTCCTGTTTACGGAGACGGTGAAAGCGAACGTTTAATTGGTCGTGCGTTACAAACTCGCCGAGGAACGGTGTTACTGGCCAGCAAGTGCGGGTTAATAAAAAACGGCTCATGGACGGACCATGACTTGCGCCCTGCTTCCATTCGTCAACAATTAGAGGGTTCACTCTCCCGCCTAAAAACCGATTATTTAGATATTTATTTTATCCATTATCCGGATCCGAAAATTCCATTGCAAGAATCCGTAGGCGAGTTGGCCCGCTTGCAACAAGAAGGCAAAATCCGTGCGATTGGTTTGTGTAATGTGACTGCGGACGAAGTGTCCCGTGCCGCCGAGACTGCCCCTATTGCATGCGTACAGAACGAATATTCGCTATTGCATCCGCAGAAGGGGGAAAACGTTTTTTCAACCTGCCGGGAACGGCAAATCGGGTTTATCGGATATGGCACGTTATGTGGCGGTATTTTAAGCGGTAAATATCAAACGGCTCCCAATTTGCGCCGGGCCGATGCGCGAAATTATTTTTATAAATGCTATCGCGGGGCCGCTTTTGAACAAGCCAAAGCCGTGGTGCAACGTATTCAACAGGTGGCTCAAAAACAGGACTGTACTGCCTCGGCCGTGGCCGTAGCGTGGGCGTTACGGAAAAATGAAGTTACCAGCGTACTGTGCGGAGCACGCACGAATTTACAGGTAGCCAAAAACGTACAAGGGGCGGAGATCACATTAACAGCTGAGGATTTGGCCTTGTTAGAGGGAAATGTATGAACGTGGCAGACATTGAGAACCATGTCAAAAATCTGTTGCCGCAAGTAGGGGTTAATAAATTGCGGGAACTGGTACGGCTCGTGTACGAAATCGCCAAACGCGAACATTTGCCCGTCCAAGAAATTTTACCTTCCGCTAAAACGTTTGAATCAGCCAAACAACAACTGCTTAAACGCCGTTATCCGCACAACTTTAAATCGGCCGCCAAAAATCAGTTTTACTTACCGAAATTGGAATTAGATCATGCCCAACAAGCCGATTTAACACTGCGCCCTTTCTCGCCCAAAACGATTTATATTGAAACTTCGGTAAAAGACTCGGAACTGGCAGCCCGCGCCAAAAATGCTTTTCCGTTAGCCGAAGTGAAAGAGACCGACGGGAAAACCCAAGTGGGCAGTGTACACTTTTCGCAGCGGACGGACACTTTATTTATTCACCAAGAAAAATACGATTTTTTAAAACCCTGCCCTTGCAGTTGCGGTTCGGCGGGGTGTGGATATAATTTGGTTAACTTGGGGTTTGGTTGCCGCTTTGAGTGCGAATATTGTTTTTTGCAACAATATCAAAATTTGCATGCGGTTTTATTGCCGGCTAACATAGATGAATTTTTACAAAAATTGGAGCAAGGCACGTATCGAAAGGGGCCGTTTGACAGGCCGCGTATCGGCAGCGGGGAATTTACCGATTCGCTGGTGTTTGACGATTTAACCCAATATTCGCAAAAAATAGTTCCCTTTTTCCGGACACGTCCGCAATGGCAGTTTGAATTTAAAACAAAAAGCACAAATATAGATGGTTTATTGCAAGCGGGCGGCTGTGAAAATGTGGTAGTGTCGTGGTCGGTCAATTCCGATAAAATTACCAACGAAGCCGAACATTTCACGCCGGATTTAACTCACCGTTTGGCCGCCGCTTGCGAAGCGGCCAAAGCCGGGTACCGCCTAGGATTTCATTTTGACCCGGTAATCATTTACGAGGGGTATCAAGCCGATTATGCCCGCACCGTGCAGCAAATGGCCGACACCTTACCGGCTGATAAAATTGCCTGGATAAGTGTAGGAACGCTTCGCTTTAGCCGGGAATTAAAAAAGCAGATAGAAACCCGGTTTGTAAATAACTTTATTTTAGACGGCGAATTTTTGTTGGATTTTGACGGTAAAATGCGTTATAGCCCCGCGCAACGTTTGGAAGTATATCGTTTTCTTGTACCGCTGCTACGCAGGTCATTTCCCGAAGCTGTTGTCTATTTGTGTATGGAAGACCCCGATATAGCAAAGCAGTTTTAGCCATTTTTCTACTCACAGAAAAAGTTTTTCAAAAAGATTTTTATATGTCCTTTTTCTAGCCGTAGAAAAAGGACGAAAAAGGCTCTCCGGCGGCGGAACCCACCCGCCACCAATGCTTGGCCTGCTTGTAAACTCGCCCTGCTCAAACATACAAGCAGGACAACTCCTCGCATTACGGCGTGTGGACAGCGTTCCAATGCCGGAATAGAACAACTAACAAATAAGGAGAAACAACCACTTTATGGTAGTTATGCTTACCGGGCCGCGAGGTTTTGGGTACTTTTGTCGGCACAAAAGTACCGAAGGAAAACTAGAAGGGCTTGTAATCGTTTTTTTTTTTTGATAAATTTAAACGTGGTTTTACGCTGGTAGAGCTGTTAGTAGTAGTTTTAATTATTGGTATATTATCCAGTGTGGCTTTGCCGCAATATCAGAAGGCGGTAAATAAAAGCCGAGTGGCTGGATATTGGCCTGTGCTTAAAAATTTAGCCGAAGCAGCACGGTTGTGTGAACTGGAAACAGGAAGTGCTTGCAGCGTCAGTGATTTGGATGTGGAAGCCCCCTCTTGTAAAGGGTTGCCTGAATATGGTTCCTGCGCTTATGGCATAAATAGTAGTAACGGAAGTGAAGCTTTTGTTAGATTAGATAATGATTTTGGTTTAGTAGTGAACCCAAGAGGTCGTTTTTGTGTAGAAACTGATTATCCCGGTGGAAAATGTGCAAAATATGGTTTAACGGGGCCTCGCTCGGGCCGTGGTGGCATGGGTGATAAAAAAGTTAGCGGGGCAAGTTTAACGGCCCATTCGGCATATGCCTTAGATTCTACTTCTAACTAACTGTCAGAAATTTGTCACACAAAAAACCCCGCTCTTTTGAGCGGGGGTTTTATTTTCAAAGACTTATTATTTGGCTGCTTTGTTGGCGGCTTTGGCCAAGCGAGATTTCTTGCGGGCGGCCGTTTTCCAGTGAATTACTTTCTTTTTGGCGGCCTTGTCAATGCAAGAATTTGCCTTTTTTAAATCTTCTTTAAGCGTAGCGGCTTTCGTGCTAGCGGAAGCTTTTACGGCTTTAGTAGCCAAGCGAATTTTTTTGGTTAAGCCTTTATTGGCCGAAGTTCTTTTTTCGGCTTGGCGTTGCGCTTTTAAAGCGCTGGTGTGACGTCCAGTTTTTAATTTTGCCATTTACTAATTCCTCTATAGAAAAATCGGTTATTTATATTATACCAACTTGCGCGGGGCCGGTCAATTCTTTTTCGTACCCGCGAAATGTTACAATATATCCATGGACCCGCGTATTCTTATTTTACCAAATAAACCCGGCGTGTACATCATGCGCGACCGTTCGGGCACGATTATCTATATCGGGAAAGCAAAAAACTTGTCCGACCGGGTCAAACAGTATTTTCAGGAATCCAACCTCTATTCCCGCGGGTGGAAATTACCCAGCCTTTTGCCGCTCATCGCCAAAATAGATTACGTCACTTGTGCCAGCGAGCGTGACGCACTCGTATTGGAAGAAAAACTAATCAAAGAATACCAGCCGTTTTTTAATTCTATGGGAAAAGACGGCAAAAGTTACCCGTATTTAAAATTAACCATGGGGGAAGATTTCCCGCGGTTGGTGCTAACGCGGCGCATTATAAAGGGAAAAGATTTGTATTTTGGGCCGTACCCTAAATCCAGCATTGTTAAAAGTTTAATGCGTTTTTTGTGGAAAAGCAAATACGCTCCGTTGCGTCCGTGCAAATGGAGCTTTTCACGCGCAAAACCGCTTGCCGCGCAGAAAATTAACACCTGTATTTATTACCACACCGGCCAATGCCCGGCCCCGTGCGCGGGGAAAATTTCGTATGAAGATTACCAAGCGCTTGCCCAGCGCATGGCTGAGTTCTTGGATGGTAATTTCGGGGCAATTACCGAAAAAATAACTGCTCTCATGCAAGAACATTCCGCTAATATGGAGTATGAACAGGCAGCCGTATTTCGCAATTTTTTGCAGGCGCTGGAACATATGAAAGAGCGGGTAATTGTAGGCCGCTTTAAAGATGAAAAAATCACTACCGCCATGCAAAATACCGATAAATTAAAACGCTTGGCGGAAATTATCGGCATGCACAAATTGCCGGCCCATATTGAAGCGTTTGATAACTCGCACCTGTTTGGGCGGGAGGCCGTTGGGTGCATGGTGTGCTATATTAACGGCGAGAAAAACCACGAACATTACCGCCGTTTTAAAATTCGCTCCAAACTGCCTAAAAAAGGCGGGAGCGATTTCGCCATGATGGAGGAAAGCGTCTATCGCCGTTTGCGCCAAATCAAGCGTGACCCGTCCCAAAAGCCGGATTTGATTTTATTAGACGGCGGCAAAAGCCAAATTACCGCCGCCATGAACGCCTTTGACCGGGCGGGAATTTTTATTCCGTTTATTTCACTGGCGGAAACGCACGAAGGTATTTATTTACCCGGCGCAGCGGAAAGCATTAAACTTCCCATCGGCGACCCGGCCTTAAATTTGCTCATGGAAATACGCGACGAAGTACACCGCTTTGCTATTACCTACCACCGCAAATTGCGTAATAAAGCCGAACTGCACGGGCACGAAAAGCAAGAAGGTTTATTAGATGGCAAGGACCCCGCCGGACGGGATATATAAAAAACCCGGGGCTTTATCGGGCCCCGGGTTTTTATTCAGCAGAATTTTATTTTTCTTCTTTTTTAAATACGTCGCGTAAAAATTCTTCCACTAAGGGTTTAGATCCCAACCCAACGCCGATAGCAAACGCTAAGCCTAAAGACGCCAGCACAATGGTTACCACATTGTTTACCAAGTAGGTGGCTAACCCCAAGTTTTCTACGGCCACTAAAGCACAGAAAAACACGATAAACGCTTCTACCGCGCGGGACATAAACACCCCGCCTTTTAAGTTGTTGGCTTTAGCGGAATTTTCAATGATATTTGCCATCAATTTGCCGAATAATAACCCTGCAAACAGAATAAGCACCGATACAAACAAGGTAGGGATAAAGGTTAAGAAGCGGGCGAACAAATCGCGGATGACGGTCAAATGCAGCACTTCGGCGGCCAGTACAATAGCATAGAAAATAACAGCCCACGCAAGCACAAACGCAATAATGTAGGTGGGGGATTTTCCAAGCCCAAAGCGCACGCATAGTTCGTTGATACCGAGTTTGGAAGTCTTTTCGTCAAAGGCAATTTTGCCCAGGAACTTTTTGGCACACGAACCGACCAAGCGCGATAAATACAACCCGATGACCAAAATAAGTAAGGCCACCAACAAAGACACCAGCACTTTTAAACTACTTTGGCCCAATTGTAAAAAATGGGTGCTGATTTGTTGAGAAATTGTTTCAAAATCCATATGATGCTCCTCCTTTTCCCAAATTGTAGCAAATATATTGGTAAAATAAATATATTACTATGGCACTTACAACCCAGATTCAATATTTAAAAGGCATCGGCCCCGCTAAAGCCAAACTGTTTGACCGCTTGGAAATTGCGACGGTGGAAGACTTGTTGCATTATTATCCGCGTACGTATCAGGACAGGCGGCTGGGGGCGGCTCCTAACGAATATAATTCGGATGCGCTCATTGTATTTAAAGGGCGTGTGTTGCGCACACAAGAAATTCCGGCGCGAAGCGTTCTTATTTTTAAAGCATTTTTGGAAGATGAAAAAGGAAACCAAATTGAGTGTACTTGGTTTAAAAAGCGGATGTACCGCGGGTTTCGGTTTGACCCGTTTGGGGTGCTTAAAAAAGATTTTCATATTAACAACGAAGTGTGGGTAATCGGTCGGCGCGAAAACCGGAATAATTTTTTCGGTAATAAAGTGACCGTGGAGGAAGCATATGCGGCGGATGATGTTTTAACCCAACTACACGTTGGCCGTTTAACACCCATTTATGCACTAACCGAAGGGTTGACTAATAAACAATTCCGTCTTTTTATGCATGAGGCGTTGCAGACGGACGCTTTAATGCACGAACCGGAAGTTTTGCCGCCGGGTCTGTTGTCCAAACGCAAATTATTAAGTGCGCCACAGGCATTAAAAGCAGTTCACTTTCCAAATTCTATGGCCGAGTTGGAAAGTGCCCGCCGTCGTTTAGCCTACGAAGAATTTTTACTGTTAGCTACGGCGTGGGGCATCAAGCGCACGCAAACCAAAGTGCTGGCAAAAGATTATACTTATCAAATTAAGAAAAACTTACTTACGCCGTTTCGCGAACAACTGGGTTTTGACTTTACAAATAGCCAACGAAAAGTAATTAACGAAATTTTTAATGATTTATGCTCAGCACGCCCTATGAACCGTCTTTTGCAGGGAGATGTGGGGTCCGGCAAAACGGTGGTGGCCCTGTGTGCCATGCTGTTGGCTGTTGAAAATGGTTATCAAGCGGCCCTCATGGCCCCAACGGAAATTTTAGCGGAACAACACTTTTTAACGTTTAAACGCATCTTAAAAGATTTACCTGTAAATGTGGCGGTATTAACATCCAGCACCAAAGCCGCGGCCAAAAAGAAAATTCTAAAAGAACTGGCCGAAGGAAAAATAAACATTTTGGTCGGCACGCACGCGGTAATTCAAGATGCTGTACAATTTAAAGATTTGCGCCTTGCGGTAATTGACGAACAGCACCGCTTTGGTGTTAAACAACGCAGCAAACTTAAAGAAAAAACGTCCAAATTAGATTTACTAACCATGACGGCTACGCCCATTCCGCGCACCTTAGCCCTTGCGTTTTACGGCGATTTGGACGTATCCACGCTAAGTGAACTCCCGCCCGGCCGCCAACCGATTGTAACGGAAACGGCCACTTCCAAATTGGCCTGTGACCGCGTTCGCGAAGAAGTACAGAGCGGTCGGCAAGCGTACATTGTATTTCCGCTTATAGAAGAAAGTGAAAAAATTTCCGCCAAGGCCGTAACGGAAGAATTTGAAAAGTTAAAAAAAGTATTTCCGCAATTTCGGTTGGCTATTTTGCACGGACAAATGACGCAGCAGGAAAAAGAAAGCGTGATGGCCGATTTTGCCGCACATAAAACCGATATTTTAGTGGCTACACCGGTGATTGAAGTGGGAATTGATGTGCCCAACGCCACGGTGATGGTGATAGAAAACGCCGAACGGTTTGGACTGGCCAGCTTACATCAGCTGCGCGGGCGTGTGGGCCGCGGGCAACATAAAAGTTATTGTGTGCTGGTGCCCGAGCATGCGGGCAGTGTAGCCAAAGAGCGGGTGGATATTATTTGTTCCACGCGCGACGGTTTTAAAATTGGCGAGCGCGATATGCAACTGCGCGGGCCGGGGGAAATTTTGGGTACGCGCCAAAGCGGGGAGTTGGAATTTAAGGCCGGAGATATTTTTAAAGATAAAGATATTTTGTATCAGGCCATTGAAGACCGCGATGAACTCTTGGCGCAAGACCCGGCCTTATCCAAACCCGAGCATTTGCTATTTAAGCGCAAATTGCAAGAACTCTACCAACAAAACTGGCATTTAATTGATTTAAGTTAATAAATGCTATACTATAAATAGGAATTTACGACGAATCTGTTTCTATGCCATGTAGAATGGCCATTCGCTATAAAAGCGACTGTTCCAGCAGAAACAGAGAGTCAGTTTTCCTGCGCGCCTTTGGCGCGCAGGGGGCGGCTCTAGTTAGGATGCTGGAACAGACTAATTAGAAGTCCGCCCTTTTTCTTTTTATACGGGCGGCAGGAACATAAATGAAACCTAAAACCCGGCTGTTAAAATTGCAACAGTCTGCAGCCCAAGCACAACGCTCTTTGGCCCTTCTTGAACAGCAAATTTCCTTCTATACTTTTGTACCTCACCAGGCCCGGCGGACATTAGAATTATACCAATGCTATTTGCGGGATTTGCAACAAGAACTGCAGGACTTTGTACCATAAAAAAGGGCTCCTTGCGGGAGCCCTTTTTAAATTATTTCTTTTCTTCCAGCCGCGGGAAAAGCGGCGGGTATTTTTCAATCTTGCCCGGTTGCAAGCGGTGTTGCATTTCTTTAGCAATCGTGGGCATAAAAGGCTCTATCCATAACGCTACATAACGCAAGCACGCTACGAGTTCCAAAAGCACTTGCTTGGCGGCTTCCACGTCTGTTTTGGCTAACTCCCACGGTTTCTTTTCATCTACGAGTTTATTTAAATCGCTCGCGTAACCATAAATATTTTCCAGCACTTTATCAAATGCTAAATCGTTATAGGCCTTATCAATCGCTTGTTCTACTTCAGCGGCGCGGGCCAATACCGGGTAGTTGCCTTCAATTTTTTCGGGTAACTCGCCGATATTTTTGGCTGCCATGTTGAGCGTGCGGGAAAGCAGGTTCCCGATATTGTTGGCCAAATCGGAATTATAGCGGTTTTTAAAACTTTCCATGGAAAAGTCGCCGTCTTGACCGAAGGGAACTTCGCGGAATAAAAACGCACGTACCGGGTCCACGCCGTATTTGGCGGCTACTTCGGTGGGGTCCACAATGTTGCCTAGCGATTTGGACATTTTTTCACCTTCTACTGTCCACCAACCGTGGGCAAACACTTTTTTGGGCAGCGGCAACCCTAATGCCATTAGTACGGCAGGCCAAATAACGGTGTGGAAACGGAAAATTTCCTTACCCACCATGTGTAAATCGGCCGGCCATAAATCTTCAAATTTTTCCGCGCGGATTTGTTTAAGTTGAGC
>CADBFX010000012.1:73883-87872 GCA_902794125.1 uncultured Elusimicrobium sp.
GTGCGCGTGACGGATAAATCTTGTAAGCCGCCTTTAACGAAATTGATAATTTCGTTGGCGCGGTATTTGGGGCTTAGAAATTCCGGATTTTCCTCGTAAAATTTCAGCAGCGGTTTTTCGTAGCGCGACAGTTTAAAGAAATACGTTTCTTCGTGTACTTCGGTCAGCGGTTTTTTATGTACGGGGCACAAGCCGCCTTCTAAAATTTCGCTATCGTTATAGTATTGTTCGCACGAAAGGCAGTATTTTCCGGAGTAAGAACCCAGATAAATATCGCCGCTTTTTAGGAGTTTTTCAAAAATGGCCTGCACCACATGTTCGTGTTTGGCATCGGTGGTGCGGATGAAATCGTCGTATGAAATGTTGAGCGTTTTCCACATTTCTTTATATTTGGCGGATACTTCGTCTGTCCATGCTTTGGGCGAAACACCTTTGGCGGCGGCGGATTTTTCAATGTTAGCACCATGTTCGTCTGTCCCGGTTAAAAACCGCACATCAAAACCTTTTTGGCGTTTATAGCGCGCCAAAATGTCTAGAGCAATCGTCGTGTAAGCGTGGCCGATATGCGGCACGGAATTGACGTAATAAATGGGGGTGGTAATGTAGAATTTTTTGCTCATAAGTTCTCCTAAAAAATCGGTATGCTCAGCCCGTCTAAACTCATTAGTGCCGTTTCCAACACCAAGGCAGGTGATACATTGCGCGATAAACTGCGTTTATAATTTTCAAATCGTTTTAAAGCATCTTGGTAAGAACGACGTTGCGATTCATCCGTAGCTTGCGTCCATCCTTGATGCAAGGCGATGGTTAATACGTCCAACGCGGCATTGGCTTCTTGCCGTGCCGCCACCAGCGTGCGGGATAACCCGGCTGATACCAAGGAGGGCCCTTGTGCGTTGACGCCTTTGGGACCAAATTCCGCTTCGCTTAGTAAAGTAAGGGCGGCATCTGCTTTGAGTGCGCCGGATACGGAACCGGCCGCATAACGGGCGCATAAATCCGGATGATCCGTTTCGGTGCCGGTTTGTGTTAAAATTTGGCGGATGTGATCTTCGCTTAACGGCGCAAAGGCAAGCGGTTGGCAACGCGATAAAATCGTACGCAACATTACCGAGCGTTTACTCGTAATTAAAATCCACACCGTTTTTTGTGGCGGTTCTTCAATAAATTTTAAAAGGGCATTGGCGGCTGCGCCTTGCATAGTTTGGGCTTGGTCAATAATAAGCACTTTCCAGCCCGGGCCCACGGCTTTTTGCTGCGATTTGGCCGTAATGTCGCGGATAGTATCTACGTTAATATGTTGTTGCTTGGCGATTTCTTTTTCCAATTCTTCCTGATATCCTTTGCTGGAGAAATCTTTTTTAACTTCTAACCGCGCTTGGTAAGTAAAATCTACAAAAGTTACGTCTGGGTGGGTTCCTTGGGCAATGGCCTTGCACGAAGCACATACCCCACACGCATCACCGGTTTGGCGGGCCATAGGGTCCATGCAATTTAATGCTTTGGCAAATTCTAAGGCCGTTTTTGCTTTGCCCACGCCGTCCGGCCCGTAAAACAGGAGCGCCCCCGGCACTTTTTGGCCGCGGGCTAATAATTGTAAATACGAGGAGGCTTTTTCCTGCCCCAGGATATCGGTAAACGGCATTTAATCGGTAATATGTGTTTCCTTTAAAAGTTCCAATACGCGGTGTTGGATGTCTTCAATTGTTTGGTCCGCGTTGATTAAATACGCATGCGGTGTTTGATTGATCAGATCCAAATACCCCTTGCGCATTTTTTGACGGAAGGCGGCATCTTCTTGTTCTAGTCTGTCGGAAAATAAATATTCGCCGCGTTTTACAAAGTATTTGTCCGACATTAAAAACACAAGTGTCAAATCCGGTTTTGTTTCTAAGGTAGCAATGCGGTTTAATGTGTCAATCATATCTAAATCAATGCCGCGGCCGTATCCTTGGTAGGCAGCAGTAGACATGGTGTAGCGCTCGCAAATAACGATTTTCCCGGCTTCCAACGCAGGTAAGATTTTTTCTTGCGTGTGCTGGGCGCGCGAGGCTTCATAGAGAAAGAGTTCTGCCATCGGCCGTACATCCAAACCCGGTTGTAAAACTATTTTACGGATTTGTTCAGCCGTTGGTGTGCCGCCGGGTTCGCGGGTGAGAATCACATCTTTGCCTAAACTGGTTAAGTGGTTAACGAGCAGTTTGGCTTGCGTAGATTTTCCGCAACGGTCCGGTCCTTCCAATACAATAAACTTGCCTTTCATCTTACGCGAGCCCCTCTTGGGATGTAATGATTTGCATTTCGGGTTTTTGAATGTTCCAACCTTCGCTGGCTTTGTCGGTTAGTTCATTTAATTTGCCTTGTGCGGAAAGAATAAAATCAATCACTTCGCGGTAGGCCCCGTCGCCCCCGTTGCGCTTGGTAATGAAGTGGGCGGCTTGTTTTACGCTGTCCACCGCGTTGGGTACCGTGGCGGCAAAACCCACCTTTTTAAGAAGGGGTAAATCAGTAATGTCATCGCCGATATAAGCTACTTCTTCGGCGGATAGATTTTCGCGTTTTAAAATATCATTTAGCGGCCCTAATTTGGCTAAAAATCCTTGATACATATACTTGTAGCCCAAAATACCGGCCCGCGAAACGGTAGTAGCATGGCGCCGGCCGGTGATGATACCCAAAATAAGCCCTGCTTTATGGCATAACATCACGGCAATACCGTCTTGCGTGTTAAAAGATTTAAATTCATCTATTTTCCCGTCGGGCGTAACAAAAAAATTCACTTTCCCGTCCGTTAAAATACCGTCCACATCGGTTAAAATGGCCTTAATTTTTTTGGCCCGTTCAGTTGCATTTTGCATATATAGTATTATAGCAAAATAATCATATAGAGGCTGACGCCCGCTATATGACCAATAATCACTTGAAATATAGCCCGGACGTGTTATACTATAATCGGGGGACTAGCCATGAAAGAGTATCGGTTACTATTATGTATCGGACTGGCGGGCGGTTGTGCGGCGGCAGTGCAAGCACAGCCCGTGGTGGCCGTTGCGAAAACGGGAAACGTGACGACTGTGGCCGCGGAGGCCGCTGCGAGGGCTTCGTCCAATGTTTCGCGCTCGGTTGTAGTTGGGGCCGCTAGCCGCGTACCGGTAGTGACGGGCGCGACGCCGGTGGTGGCTACGCCAAGGCAACAAACGCTCCAAATTTCTAACGCACTTAACAACACCGTTCAAGCGCCTTCTTTGCGCCAACAGTTAAACACGCAAGTTGGTGAGTCTTACCGCGAGTTGCTACGGACTAATCTGCGTCAGGATGCCGTGTTGGATTTTGACTTTAAACCGGAAGTCGTTGCCCAAAATAAGGCATTATTGCGGCAATACACCCAGCATTTTATTGATTTGCAAACACAAGTTACCGCCCAAAAACCGCAACTGTTGGCTTCACTCGGCACGGATGTAACGAGGGAAGCAATTGAATTTGAAGGGCTCATGCCGGCCAGCAAAGATGTAGATATCTTGTACGTGGGTGAAGTGCATTTCCAGGCTAACGTGCGTAGTGAAATTTCCCAATTTATTTCCCAACTGCGTAGCATTTACCCGGACCGTAACATTATTTTAGCCACGGAATTTTTGCACGTTCCCGCCGGGGAAACGACCCCCGCGCTTATTCGTAACCGCGAAGAATTAACTCCCTATAAAGCCTTTGCGGAGGACTCGTACGAACCGGTGTACAGTGCGTTAGATAATGGAATCCCTGTTGTGGCATTGGAAGATTACCGGGCCGTTCGCCAAGCCGTAGAAGAATTGCGAGACCCGGAAATTTCACCCGCCGAGTGGTCGGCCATGCGGCAAAAAGCAGTTTATAATTTTATGACGTCTGCCTATGGGTTGCAGTTCCGTAACCAAATTTGGAAAAAGCGCATTGAAGCACTGCGTGCACAAGATCCTTCCTCCCTGGTAGTGGTGTGGGGCGGGGATCGGCATGTCAATGGTTACAATGCCGACGCGTTGCCTAATGTGATGCCGGCCAAGTCGTTTCAATTGCTTTTTACCACCCCACAAGCTATGTTACATCACAACGCGTTTTTCAACGGGCTCTATACCCAACCCAAAGCGTTGACCGAAATGAAGGCCTTGGGCGAAGAGGGGAAAATCGTCCATTGGTGGATGGAAAAAACGCCCCTTAGCCAATCACTGGGGGATGTGACGGTGTTGGTGCCATACAAATCCACGCGCCCCTAAGAGTGGTTCCCTGTTTTCGCATAAGAACTGCACAGCCAAGTGCAGTTTTTTATATAATAGAACTACTTGTGTTTTAGAGGGGTTTTAATTTTGTATGGCAAAAAGATTTACTGAAAATGCGCAAAAGATTATTTTGATTGCGCAAGAAGAAGCAAAACGTTTGAATCACGATTATGTAGGAACCGAACATATTTTACTGGGGCTAAGTGCGATAGACGGCACCGTTTCTCATAAAATTCTAACCGGTTTAGGAGTTACCTTCCGTAAGGTCCGCCAAGAAATAGAAAAAATGGTAGGAATCGGCGATACGATTATGCTTTTGGGCGAAATTCCGTTCACGCCGCGTGCTAAAAAAGTGTTAGAACTGTCGGTGGAAGAATCGCAAGTATTAAATACGGAGCATATCGGCACCGAGCATATTCTCTTGGGATTGGTGCGCGAAGAAGAAGGTATGGCCAGCCGAATTTTGGAAAATTTGGGCCTTCGGTTGGAAGTGGTACGAGAAGCCGTTATTAGTTTTTTAGGTGAAGCCAACGAAGACGATTTAAAAGAACAAACCAGCGAATTGCCTCAAGAAATTAACTTTGATTCCTTGCCCAAACGGGAACAAGCCCCGCAAGATAAAAAGAAAAGCAAAACCCCTACCCTAGATGAATATACGCGCGATTTGACCCGCCTGGCCGCCCAAGGTAAATTGGACCCCGTTATCGGCCGGGAAGACGAGATTGAACGCATTGTGCAGATTTTGGCCCGGCGCAGTAAAAATAATCCGGTTCTTATTGGAGAGCCTGGTGTCGGTAAAACTTCCATTGTGGAAGGTCTTGCCCAGAAAATTGCGCGCGGTGAAATTTCGGATGTGTTGGCTAACAAACGTTTATTAGCGTTAGACTTGGCCTCCGTAGTGGCCGGTACTAAATACCGCGGTGAATTTGAACAACGCCTGAAAAACATTATTGATGAATTGTCTGCTTCCAAAGATGCCATTATTTTTATTGACGAACTTCACACCATTATCGGTGCCGGTGCGGCGGAAGGGTCTATTGATGCTTCTAACATGTTAAAACCCGCTTTGGCCCGCGGCGAAGTACAGTGCATCGGAGCTACCACTTTTGATGAATACCGCAAATATATTGAAGCGGATACGGCGCTAGAACGCCGTTTCCAGCCGGTTGTGGCTGATCCGCCGGATGTGGACCAAACGATTACCATTTTAAAGGGTGTTCGCTCGCAGTATGAAGCTCACCACAAAGTAGCTTATACGGACGGTGCTATCCGCGCCGCGGCGATGATTGCGGACCGCTATATTACCGATAGAGCCATGCCGGACAAAGCCTTGGATCTGTTTGACGAAGCAGGTGCGCGTGCCCGCTTAAAAAATGCGGTGCTTCCGCCGGAAATCAAACAAAAACAAATGGAACTAAATCAAGCGGTCCAAGAAAAAGAAGATGCTTTGTCAAAAAAAGAATTTGAAAAAGCTGCCAATGCCAAAGAAACCGAAAACCGCTTAAAAGATTATATTGCACATCTTAAAAATAAATGGCAAGAAGAACGCGCCAAAGAAACCCCGCAAGTAACGGAAGAAGATATTGCGCTGGTGGCTTCCAAGTGGACGGGTATCCCGGTCACGCGGCTAACCCAAAGCGAAACGGAAAAAATTCTGCACATGGAAGAACACTTGCACAAACGGATTATCGGGCAAGATGATGCGGTAAAAGTTGTGTCGCAAGCCATTCGCAGAAACCGCACCGGGCTGGGCAATCCGCACCGGCCGATTGGCGGATTTTTATTCTTAGGCCCCACCGGGGTAGGAAAGACGGAACTGGCTAAGAGTTTGGCTACCTTCCTGTTTGGCGATGAAGAAGCTATGATCCGGCTGGATATGTCCGAATATATGGAAAAGTTTGCGGTTTCGCGCTTAATCGGAGCGCCGCCCGGATACGTGGGATATGAAGAAGGCGGCCAATTAACTGAAGCCGTGCGCCGCCGTCCGTATAGCGTGGTGGTATTGGATGAATTGGAAAAAGCCCATCCGGACATTTACAATATTCTACTTCAAGTGTTGGATGAAGGGGCGTTATCCGACAATTTAGGCCATAAAGTCAGTTTTAAAAATTGCGTGATTATTATGACGTCTAACGTTGGGGCGCGCGAAATTACCAATAAAGGTAACCAACTTGGTTTTGCTGCCCGCCAAAGTGCCGAAGACGAATATAAAGATATGCGCCAAAACGTAATGGAAGAAGTAAAAAAGACGTTCAACCCGGAATTTATCAACCGTATTGACGAAATTGTGGTGTTCCATTCGCTGGGCAAAGAACATATCGGCAAAATTTTGGATTTAGCATTAAAAAACGTGGAAGATAAACTCACGGACAAAGAACTAACGCTGGAATTAACCCCCGCTGCTAAGGATTACCTGGTGGAAAAAGGGTTTGATGTTAAATTTGGAGCCCGGCCGCTACTGCGTACTTTGCAACGGGAATTGGAAGATCCTCTTGCGGAAAATATACTCATCAACCATTACGCCGCCGGTACTAAAATTATGGTGGATTTAGATAAACAGGCCGGAAAATTAAGTTTTTCCGGCGTTGCAACGGCAAAAGAAGCCGTACGGATTTAATTTATTTGTCGGGAGGAATACATGGACGCAAATAAACAAAAAGCGCTGGAACTTGCTTTAGGACAGATTGAAAAAGCATTTGGAAAAGAAGCTATTTGCAAATTAGGTAGCGGTACCGTTCAAAAAGTGGAAGCTATCCCTACAGGGGCATTATCGTTGGATTTGGCCTTAGGGGTGGGCGGACTTCCCCGCGGGCGCGTAATTGAAATTTACGGGCCGGAAGCCGGCGGTAAAACTACGCTTTCGCTGCATGTGGCAGCGCAGACTCAAAAAATGGGGGGCACCGTAGCTTTTATTGATGCTGAACACGCGTTGGACCCCGTGTATGCGCAACATTTAGGCGTCAATGTGGATGAACTACTTGTCTCCCAACCCGATTCCGGCGAACAAGCATTGGAAATTGCCGAAAAACTTGTTCGTTCGGGGGCGATTGATTTAATTGTAGTGGACTCAGTAGCCGCCTTGGTCCCGCAGGCCGAAATTGAAGGCGAAATGGGTGATGCACATGTAGGTTTGCAAGCCCGCCTGATGAGCCAAGCCCTTCGTAAATTAACCAGTCTTTTAAACAAAACGAAAACCAGCATCATCTTTATTAACCAGTTGCGTCAAAAAATCGGCGTGATGTTTGGCAACCCGGAGACGACTCCCGGCGGACTTGCTCTTAAATTTTATGCTTCCGTGCGTATTGATGTGCGCCGTATTGAAAACCTGAAGAAAGGCGATGAAGTAATCGGTACGCGGGTGCGCGCCAAAGTAACTAAAAATAAAGTAGCCCCGCCGTACCGCCAAGCGGAATTTACCATGATTTTAGGTCAAGGTATTTCCCGCGAAGCGTGCATCTTAGATAAAGGTGTGGAAGCCGGTATCTTGGAAAAAAGCGGCAGTTGGTTCTTGTACGGGGATGAAAAGTTAGGGCAAGGTGCCGAAAACGCCCGCCAATACTTAAAGGACAACCCAGAATTGGCCGCAGAGATTGAAGACAAATTGTATGTCAAGTATCTTGGGCATCATTATGATGGAAAACCGGCCGAAACGCAGGATGCTCCGGCTAAAAAAGCCAAAAAATAAGAAATTCTAGCTTTAAAAACCGGGGTGGAAATAATTTTCCATCCCGGTTTTTATATAGAAGAAGATAACTGATAAATTTTGATTTGCTCATTTTGGTAAATTTTTTCTAACCCTGCTTTTTGCAACATCTCTTCTTTTTCAAAGTTAGGATCGGTATAGTGAAAAATAAATTTGGAGCAGAAAATCCGCCTTGCTTCTAAGATATCTTGAGAGGTTGGGGTTCCTGAGAAAATCGTACCTATATAAGCCGCAAAAGGACTTAGTTTTTTGTTTGCATAAGCACGAATTCCCACTAGAGAAGAATAACAAGATTTGCGTTCTGTCATTATCATAAATTCCAAGTTGCCGTCCCAATGTTTTCCATCCGGTAAATAAAAATACTTGTGAACATTATTCAAAAAATAGTCACTTGTAGATACATGCTGTTGGATTGCCCTTATGCTTTGGGGAGATAATTCTTTTGTTCTCTTTCGTTCCAAATGATTTCTTTCTAACGCTGTAAAGGGCAAGTCACAGCTTGTTAGTACTAAAAGTATAAAAAGGATTTTCAGTCGTTTGTTTTTTGTTTGATTAATCCAATAAACAGAGAAAATAATTAACAAGAAAATAGACACAAATATAGCCCGCCAACCCAAATCGTTGTTGTCGATGGTTGTTCTAAAGAAGCAGGTAACAAACATAGAGGAAAAAATAACTAAATAGAATACGGCATACTTTTTGAGTGCCCAAGTTCGTAAAGAAACCAGGTTGATTATGTAAAGAGCAGGCGCTTGTGAAAAATAATATATGGTCAAAAAGCCAACTATCTGTACAAAGGGATTTTTTAAAAGGGTCCAGTGATAAATAGAAAAGGCGACAGGAAATTTTTCGCTAGATACACCTGCTTGGTTAAATAAAAACGGTAGTGCCAATAAGGCACTTAGTAAAATAACAGGAAGCCATTGCTGTAATGTTTTCTTTTTGGAAGTGTTTTGAGCTATATCCATTAGTATAAATAATCCGATCCCTAAGGCGGCTACTATGGCAATATAGATGGATATTCCTGCCGTAACTGCTAACAGTAAAGCGAGCAACCAGCGGAGCCGATAGCCCGTTTGGTAAATTAATACTAATACAAGAACTAAGCACGATGTGGCGATAATCGTATGCGGTGTCCAAAACAAAGTTCTTAAATATGTATCAAAACCATGAACTCCAGTCATAAACGACCAATGAGTTCCTACAGTAGCCGTACATAGGAGTAGACCTCCCAAGAAAATTTCTTTTGGCGAAATTTCTTTTCCTTTTAATATGCATACAGTGCCAAAAATGGTAACCAATCCTATCAAGGCTGTTAGCATAGTACTGACAATTTCAGCTTCATATGCGCTAATACCAAATAAGATTTTGATACTGGCACTTGGAACAAAGGAAAGGAAATAGTAGTGCAATTTAAAAGGAAACGCTGCAAACGGATTAATTACAGGGATCCCATTGTTAACGATAGAAGCTGTAATGGCTGTTTTCATATGGTCAAATAGAGGGGCCTCTATATAGAGGTGTCCATTTACCTCGACAGGAGATAATACATATGCCACATATATGGAAAAAACTGCAGCCAATAAAACAGATAGAAAATAGGTAATGGAAGGGAACTTTTTTCGTTTAAAAAATAAAAATATGCTTCCCGTTGCCAAAAAACAGGTTACCCCGATTACGGCCAGCGGATGGGTAGTAAGATGAAACAAAAAGAAAAATAAGTAGGCATACAGCGCATAGCCGGCGATAGGTGCGAAAAAGTATTGAAAATTTTTAAGACGTCCGAATAAAACCGCTTCTCCTAAAAAATGAAAGAAGGCATACATTAAGCACACGATGCTGCCAATAAAAAACCAATTATTAATTATCATGGTCAGTGCGTTTAATATGAGGACGTTGGTCTTCGCGGGCCTTTACAAAACTTCTGAATTGTTGGTAAGAGTCGTCTGTTTGGGTAAAATGAGCCAGAGGATAAAGCACCCGATAAGTCAATTTGGATTTCCAGGTAGGTGTGCAAAAACCATTATTATCACGGTTCAAAAAATTCATTTTTTCCCCGTCTTTAAACCGGCGCTCAGCGAAAGGGCGGAAATACGTTTCATCATAAATGTCGGCCGGGATACCTCCCTCTTGTGCTGCATAGATAAAAATAAAAGAAGACAAACTTCTGTCTAATGTAACGGGTCCCATATAAATAATAAGGGCCAAACTTGCGGCGTAAGAAATAAACACTAAGATTGTTTCAAAAATATCTTTATATTTTCTACGGTACAAGAGTGTTCCCGCCCCAGCACAAATAAGAGCTAGCAAAAGCGCTTTGAGAAAGATAGAGGTTTCGTGTATATACGTCGCCAAGAAACGTATGGCTAACAAGCAAAACACGCTTGCTACACAAAAAACCAGCCCATACCATATTAATTTTTTGAATAACAGATTGGTGTTTTTCATTCCCCTATTAGTCTAACAAATCCGAAAAAGTACTGTCAAAAATTATCTTTTTAACATTTTAAAAACTATAATAATTATATGGACCGTTTTTTATTGGAAGATTTTGCCAACCATTTAACATTTGAGCGTCAGCTAGCCAAAAATACAGTGTCGGCCTATACGTCCGATGTGGAAAGTTTTTTGGAATATTGCGACGCGGCTGAAACTGATCCGGTGGAGGCGGAACCTTCTTTTTTAGACCAGTATAATTATCAATTGCGTGTTGTGCAGGGGCTGGAACCGGCCAGCGTGTTTCGCAAGATGGAAGCATTAAAGAGTTTTTATCGGTTTTTAATGATTGAACAAAAAATTAAGGAAGACCCTACCCGCTTTTTAAAATCTCCTAAACTTACCCAAAAAATTCCGGAGCAACTGACGCGCGAAGAAATGAACCGTTTGCTATCTTTCCCGGCTAAAACATTGGCGGAACTCCGCACCGTCACCATTATTGAACTGCTGTATGCGGCCGGATTACGCGTCAGCGAACTTATTAATTTGCGTCTTGAAAATGTGGATACGGACGAAGGATGGGTGTTGGCGTTTGGTAAAGGTGGGAAACAACGCTTTGTGCCGATTCATCCGGCTGCGTGTGAACGCTTGAAAGATTATTTGGCCGCGCGCGAAGCACATTTTATCGGAAAGGAAGTCGGCTCGGAAGTGTTTTTAAATAAGAACGGTCAAAAAATTAGCCGTGTTTCCGTTTGGAAAGATTTGGCCGATTTGGGGCGCAAAGCCAATATATCGCAGCCGTTGCACCCGCATTTGTTCCGACATACGTTTGCCAGCCATTTATTGCAAGGAGGGGCAGATCTGCGCAGTTTGCAAGAAATGCTCGGCCACGCTAATTTGACGACGACACAAATCTATACCCACTTAGACGTAACCGACCTTAAAAACAAGCACAAAAAATACCACCCGCGCGGGTAATTTTTGCCGTGTTTGCAAAAATAATTGGTTGAGAATATAATTCAGTGTAAAAATAACTTCTTTTTGCTCCAAAATTGTTAAAATAAAAGAATATGAGTATAGTATCTTTTCCGCAAATTGATAAAAAGCAACAAACCCGCTGGGAAGAAGCCCACCTTTTTGCCAGCCCCAAAATGCCAGGTAATAAAAAATTTTATTGCTTAGATATGTTTCCGTACCCGTCCGGAGCGGGGCTGCACGTCGGCCATCCGGAAGGATATACGGCATCTGATATTTTGGTGCGCTATAAATTAATGAACGGCTACGACGTTTTACACCCAATGGGGTGGGACGCGTTTGGCTTGCCTGCGGAAAACTATGCTATCGCCACGGGGGTTCACCCGCGTATCACCACGCAAAAAAATATTGATAATTTTAGACGTCAAATTAAATCGTTAGGTTTGGCTTATGATTGGGATCGGGAAATTGATACTACAGACCCGAACTACTACAAATGGACCCAATGGATTTTTCTACAACTGTTTAAAAAAGGCTTAGCGTATGAATCTACCGTACCGATAAACTGGTGTCCTTCGTGTAAAACCGGTTTGGCCAACGAAGAAGTCTTCAATGGTAAATGCGAGCGGTGCGGCCACACCATTGAACGCCGCGCGCTTCGCCAATGGATTTTAAAAATTACGGACTATGCTGAAAAATTATTAGAAGGTTTAAATGAATTAGATTGGCCGGAAAGCACGCTGACCATGCAGAAAAATTGGATTGGTAAATCCAATGGGGCCAATGTGCTTTTTAAAGTAGAAGGGTGTGATGAAACGATTACCGTTTTCACTACCCGCCCGGACACTCTTTTCGGGGCTACCTATATGGTGGTTTCGCCGGAGCACCCTATTTTAACTAAAATTGTTACGCCCGAGCAAAAAGAAGCCGTTACGGCTTACCAAAAACAAGCCGCTACCAAGAGCGATTTGGAACGCGGCGAACTGAACAAAGAAAAAACCGGTGTATTTACCGGTGCTTACGCAATTAACCCGGTAAACGGTAAAAAAATCCCGGTTTGGACCAGTGATTATGTGCTGATGGGATACGGTACCGGCGCTATTATGGCTGTTCCTGCACACGACGAGCGCGACTATGCTTTTGCCAAAAAATTCGGCTTAGATATTATTGAAGTAATCAAAAGCGAACAAGGCGTAGCCAAAGAAGCATTCACCGGAGACGGCGAACTGGTCAATTCCGAATTTCTAAACGGTCTTCGCGTAAAAGAATCCAAAGCCAAAATGATTGAGTGGTTAGAAGCGCATCACTGCGGCAATGCCAAAACCACTTACAAGCTGCGCGATTGGGTGTTTGCTCGTCAACGCTATTGGGGAGAACCGATTCCGATTGTACATTGTAAAAAATGCGGCGTCGTGCCGCTGCCGGAGAGCGAACTGCCTCTGCGCTTGCCGGAAGTAGATAAATTTGAACCGTCCGGTACGGGCGAATCGCCTCTTGCCACCTTGACCGATTGGGTAAATACCACCTGTCCGCAGTGTGGCGGCCCGGCTACGCGCGAAACCAATACCATGCCCCAATGGGCCGGTTCGTGTTGGTACTATTTGCGCTATATGGACCCGAAAAATGACCAATCTTTAGTGGACCCGGCTATTGAAAAGGCCTACGGTCCGGTAGATTGCTACATCGGTGGAGCCGAACATGCTGTGTTGCATTTATTATATGCGCGTTTTTGGCACCGGGTATTGTACGATTTGGGTATTTTGTCGCATAAAGAACCGTTTAAAAAACTGCGCCACCAAGGTATGATTTTGGCGTTCTCGTACCGCGACAAAATGGGAAATTACCATAGTTACGATGAGATTGATTTTAAGGACGGAAAAGGTTTCTTAAAAACCACCGGGGAAGAATTAACCCCCATGGTGGAAAAAATGAGTAAATCTAAGAAAAACGTCATCAACCCCGACGATATCTTGCGCGAATACGGTGCCGATGCCTTCCGTATGTACGAAATGTTTATGGGCCCGTTTGAAGCCAGTAAACCGTGGGATATGAAAGGGATTGAAGGGATTTCCCGCTTTTTAAAACGCATTGCCGGCTGGAGCGAAAGTGTTGTTTTGGCAGATGGGAAAGACCCGCAAAAAAGCGAAATTTTAAAACACAAAACTATTGCCAAGGTAGGCGATGATATTGAAAATTTCCGTTTCAATACAGCCATTTCGGCGCTTATGGTGTTCTTTAATGACATCAGCAAATTGCCGCAAGTTAGTAAAGACACGTTTGAAACGTTCTTAAAACTCTTGCATCCGTTTGCGCCGCATCTTACCGAAGAAATTTGGCAACAAAAAGGTTATGAAGGATTTTTGGTAAAAACCGCTTGGCCCAAAGCCGACGTGGCCCAAATGCAAGAAGACACGGTGGATATCGGTGTGCAGATTAACGGCAAAGTGCGTGAGCGGATTGCCGTGGCGCGCAGTGCCTCGCGGGAAGAAATTGAAGCAACAGCCCTTGCCAGCGCGAAAGTACAACATTATTTAGAGGGGCTTGAAATTAAAAAAACAATTGTGGTGCCCGGCCGCATGGTCAGTTTAGTGGCCACACCTAAAAAATAAACGGAGTCTTATGAAAAAA
>CADBFX010000013.1 GCA_902794125.1 uncultured Elusimicrobium sp.
AAATACATGCAAAACCAATAACCGCAAAGTGGCTATTGTCGGCTGCGGGTTTGTGGGATCGGCCTCTGCTTTTGCACTCATGCAAAGCGGGCTCTTTTCCGAAATGGTACTCCTGGATGTGGACCATAAAAAAGCCGAAGGGGAAGCGATGGATATTTCCCACGGCGAGGCTTATGCCCGCCCCATGAAAATCTACGCCGGCACGTACGACGATATCGCCGACGCTTCTATTATTATTATCACGGCGGGGGCCAACCAAAAACCCGGCGAAACACGGCTGGACCTTGTTCAAAAAAACGTCGGTATCTTTAAAACAATTATTCCGGAAATTGCCAAACGTAATTATAAAGGAATTTTACTCGTCGTCTCTAACCCGGTAGATATTTTAACGTATGTCACTTTAAAATTAAGCGGCCTGCCCGAAAACCGTGTAATTGGTTCCGGTACCGTGTTAGATACAGGGCGATTTCGCGAAATTCTGGGCGAACACTTGGGCGTAGATAGCCGAAGTGTACATGCGTTTATCATTGGCGAACACGGAGACAGCGAACTGGCCGTTTGGAGTACCGCCAACGTGGCCGGCGTACCGATAAATAAATTTTGCGAGTTGCGCGGCCACTTTAACCACCAGGAAGCCATGGAACGTATTGCGCACGACGTAAAAAATGCCGCATACGAAATTATTGAACGCAAAAAAGCCACTTATTACGGGATTGCCATGGCCGTCAAACGCATTTGCGAAGCTATCGTGCGGGATGAAAAATCCGTCCTTCCCGTGTCCAACATGATGCACGGTGCCTACGGCATAGAAGGCATTACCTTAAGTATGCCGGCAATCGTCGGGAAAAACGGGGTGGAACTTCAAATGCCGATTTCGCTAGACGGCAACGAAGCACTCGCTCTTAAAGCCTCGGCCGACCTACTGAAAAAAATAGCCGCCGACGTCGGGGCAGAACACCATTAAAATCCTAAAAAACCCTCGTAAAAAGCGAGGGTCTTATATCTTTTCCAGTAATTTTTGCACCAAGCGTGAAACGGCATACTTGGTAAGTTGCCGACGAGGAATTTTGATAAATTTTTCCGGCACGTGCACCGAGGGGGGAAGAACTACCTTATATAAGTCCGCATAGATAATCCGGTGCGACAATACATGCTTCACCGGGCCGCAAACTAGCGTAGGAGTTGTTTTTTTCAACCATTTCACCGACGACAAATCCACCTTTGCACCAGCCGTTTCCACCAGTGGAAGTTCATACAAATTTTCCCACACATCTCCGGCCCCGCGCTTATGTAGCCACGTGTAAGGGCCTTGCTCTACATATATATAGTGGAAATAGCGCTCCGTCACCTTCGTTTTTTGTGCTTTGACGGGCAATTTTTCCACGTTACCCGTCTGAAAGGCATGACATTTTTTAGCAAGCGGACAAACTAAACATTGCGGAGCCTGTGGCGTACAAACCATAGCCCCAAAATCCATAATGGCCTGATTGTAATCCCCGGGATATTTTTTATCTAAAAGTTCCTGAGCGCGGGCCGAAAATTCCTTTTTCCCTTCGGTGCTATCAATGGGGGTTTCTATCCCAAATACCCGAGCCAACACCCGATAAACATTCCCGTCCACCACCGCATAGGGCATATTGTACGCCACAGAACAAATAGCCGCCGCCGTATAGTCGCCCACCCCTTTCAACGCGCGGACCCCTTCATATGTAGTGGGGAATTTCCCGTTCATACTTTGGGCCGCCGTATGCAAATTACGGGCGCGGGAGTAGTATCCCAACCCCTGCCAAAGTTTCAGCACTTCATCTTCCGTGGCTTGCGCCAAGGCGCGGGGGGAGGGGAACTTTTTGGAAAACTTTAAATAATAAGCCAACCCCTGGGCTACCCGGGTCTGTTGCAAAATAATTTCGGACAGCCAGATAAGATACGGGTCTTTGGTTTGGCGAAAAGGCAAATCGCGCTTGTTGGCCTGATACCATTTTAATAAAACGGAAGAAAAGTTTTTCATTATCATCATTTTACTATTTTTGGGTGGGGGGAGTAATTTTTTAAAAAACACAAAATCAGGCGCGATTTTGCATTTTTGATTTTTTCCGATCTTTGATTGCTTATTTCCGATAATCTGCCATTAACCCAAAACGAACAGCTTTTTTAACTCTAAAAAACATCAAAATTTCTAATACGCTGTGTTATATGCTATTTTTTAGCATTATTTTTTGTGTTTTCGCACTTAAATTTGCCAAAAGTTATTTTTATTCACAGGATATTACCGTCTGAAAAATCTAGTTATAAACACATAAAGACATTAAATGACAAATAAATTATTTTATTGACATATGTCAACGAAATATATAATATATGTCTTATTACAAGGAATACATCTTGTGGATAAACATCCCAAAAGGACTTTTTATGGAAGACACAAACAACAAATCGTTTAAGATCCGTTTCAAATTTATCACAGGGGAAGAATTCGAAGCCGAAGGCACCCCGGAATTTATCGAATCCCAGCGGGCGGTATTTCTGCAATTAACCAAAAACCAAGCCCTTTCACAGGAGCCGATTTCAAACCAACAATCCCATACAGGCCGTCCTGCCACTGTTTTACAGACAGCCACTCAGCCGGAAACCCCAATTTTTGCCGGGAAACGGCTCTGGGAACAGATTTCCACAATAGGAGCAGGCAATCTGCCGGTACTACGCAAAAAAGCCCACACAACCCCGCAGGAAGGAGCCCTGATTCTGCTGGCTGTAGCCAAAGAACTGCAAAACCAGGAAGGGGGGCTAAATGCCTTAAGTCTTTCCCGCGCACTGCAGCACTCCGGTTTTACCAATACAGGGCGTCTTGACCGGTTGCTTGCACCACTAACAGAGCAGGGATACCTCACCAGCCAGGGAAGTAAGCGCAGCCGCAAGTACATCTTAACCCCGCAAGGGCTTACCCGCGCCTTTGTGCTTGCTACTAAAAAAGCGGGGGAGTCATTATAAAAAACACCTCTTCCCCTTTTTCAAAAGCAACAATCTTTGGAAAGTTCGCCTCACCCCCTTTTTATATTAAAATCTAATCCCGCAAATCAGATTTGCAACTCAATATCATTATTTCTAAAAACCGCATAAATTAGCTCTACCTTTTTGGTATGGAGGGGAGCCTATTTGTCGCATCTCCTTAACTAACGATAATTTTTATTATGTTAATCAAAAGGTATATCTCTATAGGGAGTACTATGCCTTTATTCATTATTATTTTTATTATATTTTTTATTATATTTTAAATGTTTTTTTATATATTCTAATAAATATTATAGATTTATTAATATAGCATAAGATCCATGATTTTTTAATCTAAAAAATTAGCCTAAATTCTGCAATTTTATATTACAAATCATAACTATTTTTACTGTTATTCCCCCTTCCTTGTTTTGCAAATTTATATGCTATTTTGCAACACAAAGCTGATTATTGCCAAAATTTTCAAATCGCTTAAAATGCCCCAGGACGTTTTGGGGGTACCTAGGGTATGGACAAAATAAAATAAAGGCGATTTTAAAAGCGCTTAAAAAATAAGTATTTTTTTATAAATAAAGATTTTGGGTGTTTTTAGAAAATAGGATACCCCAGGTAACCCTATTTATTAAATTAAAAGGATCAGAAAAACAACTTTGAGGTTATATAAGGTCGCATCTGTGGAGAACCGCGTACCAAACAAAAACTATTAATAAGCCAAAAGGTTTTCCTGTTTGGGAAAGAAACGAAGGTAAGTTTAGGCTATTGCAAGACATACACCAGGGATAACAGTGGGAAGATAAGTTACAAAGGGTGAAAACTACTTTCTGCTTAAAAGGTAAATGGGGGACAAACGGAAAATTTTCCAACAAGAAAAGGGGGAATAACCCGGGAATTTTTTTCATTCCTCCCCCCTTTTTGTCACTATTTTTTAAATAAATATATATGTAAAAATCCCCCACCTCCATTAAGGCAGGGGATCTATTCTATATGCAAAAATCAACGCTATTTGGTTTGCTTGGTTACCTGCTGTTCCACCTTGGAATTGATAGCCCCTTTACTGGCTTTCTGCCCGGCTTCCAAAATGGAAGCAATGGAAGAAGCATCTTCGGCCTTCGGCTTTTGAAAGGCCGCCACTTCCGCGTCGCGTTGTGCTTCATTGATATTGTTACCCAAACCTTGTTCTCCGCCTCCTAAAGCACTGGCTTTCAAATCTTTGGCTTGCAATCCTTTGAACCCGTCCATAGAAGTTTTGGACGCAGAAGAAGGGACAGCGTTCGCGGTAGCGGCTTTAGACGGAGCAGCTGCGGTCGGAGCACCTCCGTCCTTCTTATCGTCGCCATCACCTAAAGGGACTTCACCGGGACGCCTTACTTGGACTGTGGTAGTTGGGTGACTTACAACGGTCGTATTCGTCGGGTGCGAAACAACCGTAGTAGTTTTTAATTGGGGAACAACTGTTTTTGTAACAGGTTTAAAAACAGCAATCTTCGTCGTTGGGCGGACAACTTCTGTTTTCGCTTCCGCCACACCGCAAATTCCGCCCACAAATGCCACAACTACTAAACCGCACTTTATGTTTATCCCATTCATGTTATCTTCCTTGATCAGAAATCTTATTTGGGTTTGTTACCCACGCCCATTCCTTGTAAAAGTTTAGACATATCCGGCATTCCGGCAGGCATCGCCGGGGTCTGCCCGCCTTGTGCAGCACCGCTGCCGGAAGCGGCACCACCTTGCATTAAACCGCCAAGCGCGCCCAAGTTTTTCATCATATCGCCCATACCCATTTGCTGCATCATAGCAGCCGGATCCACCGCTGCACCCTCTTTGGTAGCCGCTGCAGCCGCCTGTTGAGGCTGCTCGTTACCAGCTGCTTTGGCTGCAGGCGCAGCTGCTGGAGCTACCGCCGCCTTGGCCGCCGGGGCTCCTTTGGTCAGAGCCGCCATAGCAGCCGCCGCATCAATGCCCGGAGCAACCGGCGTTTGTGCTGGCGCCTGCTGCGCGGCTTGCGGATTATACGCCGCCTGGGTTTGCACCGGCTGGGTATTTACCCCACGGCTCCAGCCCGGATGACGGGAAGCATAGTTAGTAAACGCACGGGTTTGCGCGGTAAACGTACTGGCCTTAGCCGCCGACGGACCGGCAGAAAAATTAGATTGCGAAGGCCCTGTTTGATAGGCCGCTACTGGGAAAGCTACCCCTGTTAATAAAATCAATATATAAATCCGTTTCATAAATGCCTCCTTTACGGCTTACTTCATAGTATATTGTTTAGACGAAAATTGTCAAGGCAAAACTATTTTACCGTAAACGTCAAATTTGACGGAATTTCTAGAATTTCCGGGTAGTATGACTGCACCGAAAAAATATGTTTTTTTGAGGCTCTTAACAAAGACATTTCTTCTTCCGACAGCCCCACCTGTATAAAAGAAAAACCCTTATCTGTTTCAAAAATACCGTTACAACTTTTCCCTTGTAAAACCTTTTCATCTCCTTGCACAATATCCAACCGACAAGTACTTTTGTAACGTATCCAATAAGGGGCATCTTTATTTGTTTGCAAGATCAAATCGCTATCCCCTAAATATTCGCGGTCTTGTTCAATGGGAGCCTGTTTGCCTAAATATAAGTGAGTAACGCGAATTGGCAACAAAGCCGGACGATTGGAAGTATCTGTCAATACTATTGGTTGCAGCGGCCCACCATGGATATGTTTTTTCAAAAACTCAATTTGGTCTTCCCAAACGGCTTCGTGCCCTAAGTGGGGATAAGTATGCACCAGTACATTGGGTGCTTCTGTTGCCAGCACTTGCCCGGCTTGCCGCCACCATTGTTGTAGATTTCCTTCACCATAGGTTTGTTTAAAAACTTCTCTTTCTTCATCTCCGTACACGTGATTATAGGGCAATGGGTCGTTATAATCATCGCCACCACTTACTAGCAAAATAGGAATCTTTTGCCAGGCCTTTTTATTAAATGCTTTTCCCGTATATTGTTTTACATCGTAAACACCTACCGGATAAATTAATTGAATATCCTTTAGTTCTTCTAGCGGTAACGTAGGATTTTGATGACCACCCACCACCGCAGCCAATACGTGTCCCGGTTGTAACATCGCCCAATGCCACGCAAAGACCCCCGGCGAAGAAAAACCAGCCAGTAAAAATTTTTTATCCGTCCGTATACCGCGCTCTTTTAATCGACTACGTGCATCTTGGAGCATAGCCAACACTTGTTCGTCTATATGAGAAAAAGGCCCTTCCGATAATTTAAAAACAGCACGGTTTAACTGCCGGGTATGCAAGGGCGTTCTGCCTTGCATGAGTAGAGGTACTAACATCGGCACTCCCACGCCGTCCGCAATACCATATTGACTATAATTGCGACGCAAATCGCGCAAGACCATTTCTTTCAAATTTTCCGGGGATTCTTCCTCATCGTCGTTATTCATGGTCAGCAGAATGGGAAGTTTTTTAGAAGTATCCATCGTTTGGGGTAAATACAAAGCATAGCCCCAATGGAATCCTTTTTCGGGGTTAGCCGGGAAAGTTAAAATTTCCCCGGTGGACTCGGCAATCGCCGCCAGTTGGAAAACAACCATACAACATAAACTAAAAAGTAATTTTTTCATGGTTACAGTATATAAAATACGCTCTATTTTATGCTACACTATTAAGGTGGAACAGTCTTCTATTTACGACGTAATTATTGTGGGAGCGGGTGCCAGCGGGCTTATCTGCGCGTTGGAGTGTGCCCGCGCGGGCAAACGCGTACTGGTATTAGAAAGAGCCCCCTTTCCCGGGCGAAAAATCCTCGTCAGCGGAAATGGGCGTTGCAATTTTACCAATCTCCACGCTGTACCCGACTGCTACCACGCAGACCCCGAACTAATTAAAGCAGCGTTGACGGCGTTTTCTCCGAAAGATTGCCTGGCCTACTTTGACCGGTTGGGTATTTTATATGTGCAAGAAGGAAACGGACGGATGTTCCCCGCCACCGGCAAAGCAACCGCCGTTACCGACGCTTTTAAAGCTGCTCTAGCCGAAACAAATGCCGAAGTTTTATGTAATACCGAAGTCATCCGTATTAAACGCGGGAAAACATTTTTAGTATCTACTAAGGACGCTTCTTTCCAATCGCGCAAACTCGTGCTAGCTTGTGGATCGTGCGCATACCCGCAAGTAAGCGGTACCCAAAAAGGCTATGAACTGGCCCAATCGCTGGGGCATCACATCATTACCCCCCGCCCGGCGTTAAGCGGGCTATGTTTAAAAGAAAATTTCTCGCGCCTTTCCGGCATTCGTTTTCAGGTGCGTTTAACTGCTGCTACCACGCCGGCCGCGCAGGCAGAAGGAGAAATCATTTTTACGGCTTACGGCATTAACGGCCCAGCCGCCCTAAACATTAGTTCACAAGTTTCCCGCGCGCTACCGCAAGGAAATATTCCGCTTTTTATTAATTTTTTGCCGCAGATAGAAAATACAACCGATTTCTTGCAAAACCGGTTGCACCAATTCGCCCACCGAAAGCCTAAAGATTTTTTCGCCGGATTACTACATGAATCGCTGGCCAATTTACTCATTGATTTTAAGGGCCTTCGTAAAAATAAACCTATGGCCGAGCAATCCCCCGCCGTCCTAACCAGTGCCTTAAATGCGTTAGAAAAATGGCCGGCAACTATTACCGCTTTACGCCCTTGGAACGAAGCTATGGCGGCAACAGGGGGTGTAAATGTGCGCGAAATAAACTATAATACCTTTGAGTCTAACTTATGCCAGGGCCTGTATATTACGGGTGAATTATTAGATGTTGATGGAAAAAGTGGCGGATTTAATTTACAATTTGCATGGGCAAGCGGAATAACTGCAGCCCAACATATTAAGGAGCAATAACTATGGCGGAAATTGTACGCAAAACAACCAGTACAAATGACCCGTTAAATATCGGTTTCATACGTACTTACTACGTGGAAGGAAAAGAAGTTTACAGCGAAAAATTAGACAAAAATTTAGATATAGAATCCCACACAGGCACGTTGCCGGACGGCACCGTGAAAGAATTTTTTGAAAACGGAAAAATCTATTTTGAATGTGAAGTAAAAAACGGGCTTCGCAACGGTCCGTGCAAAATTTATTTTGAAACGGGAAAAGTAAGCATTGAAAAATTCTACAAAGATGGGCTATTGCAAGGAAAAGTTTGCATTTTCCACCCGTCCGGCAAGTTATACAAAGAATTTACGTATGTAGACGATATTCAGGACGGCAAACAAACCAAATACTACCCCGATGGAAAAATTTTGGAAACGGCCGAATATCATAAAGGGTATTTAAACGGGGCTTGCAAAGTATATACGCCCGACGGAGATTTACGCTCCGAATGCACCTATAAAAACGATAAGCTCGTGGGCGATAAAATTATTTATCACCCCAACGGAACCATTGCCTTAATTTCCCCCCACAAAGACGGCAAACCCAACGGAGTCACCAAAAAGTTCAGTGATACCGGGGAACTAATGGAAGAGTGGTTCTTTGAGGATGGTATCTTAACCTTGAAAAAAGCCTATTAAAAATCTGTTTCGTACCCAAAAAATAACCGGTCATTTAGACCGGTTATTTTTATTTCACTTCTTGGTAAGACTCATCTGTATTGACTCGCCATAATACGGCTTTGTCTAGCCCTTGTGTAATTACGCGGGCGCATTCCAACCCGCTTAACAAAGAGTGGTCCATATTGTTATAGCGGTGTTGCCCGTTACGCCCTACGCAGTATAAGTTGGTAAGCGTATCGGCAAAGGCACGCACGGTATCCAGGTGCGAATAACCTTTAAAGTAGGCAGGGTAGGCTTTTTCAATCCGTACCACTTTAGCTGCGTGAACATGTTGCGGCTCGCACACGTGCAGTTTCGCCAATTCTTCTTTACCAAAAGTGATTAGTTCGTCATCGGTTTTACGCCATAATTCATCCCCTACGGAAGCAAAATACTCTAACCCGATGACCACTTCCTTTTGCCAATTTGTTATCAAATAAGGAGACCAGCTGTTCATTACCTGAATGCGGCCCATAGTCATCTCTTTATCTTGGATGTAAATCCAGCTGTCCGGGCAGATGTTATTAACCGTCGGAATCGGCGTATCATTTTTTAGATTAAATTGGTCCAACACATACGCTACGTGGATATAATCCCGGTATTCCAGTTGCTGGGCCGCTTGGCGGACATTTTCCGGGGCACTATCCAACTGAGCGACCAGTTCTTGTAGCGGAATAGAAGAAATAAAATAATCCGGACTAAACAGTTCCTTCCGTCCGTCGGCATGAACAACTTCCACGTTCGTAATGCGTCCGTTTTGGTTAAACAGTTTCGTCACACGGGCATTAAACGAAAAAATCGCCCCGCGCGATTGGGCTTCCGTTTGCATTTTGCGCCACAATTGCCCGCAACCGTATTTCGGATAATAGTAATAATCCGTAAGCGACGTTTCTGTTTTCGCGCGGATATGAAATATTTTTGAAATCGCCGTCCATATTAATTTAGTAATAGAGAGCCCTTTAATGCGTTGGGTTCCCCAATCTTTTGAAATTTCGCTCGGGTGTTTGCCCCATACTTTTTGCGTGTAATGTTCAAAAAACATTCCGTATAACACCAAGCCGAAACGGTTAATCATAAAATCTTCTAACGACGTTTCCGGGCGTTTGCGGAATATGCTTTTAACGTAACTAACTCCTGCTTTAAACGTATTGCCACAACCTAAATTTAAGATTGTACGCAAATTAAGTTTAATGGGGTAGTCAAAGAACTTTTTCAAATAATAAATGCGGGAAAACCGATAACGTTTCAACATTACTTCGTCGGTTTTTTCCGGGTCCGGCCCGCCAGGTTTAGTCATGGCAACACGTCCGGTAAGAATATCATCCTTAGCCGGGGCACCCTGAGTGTGCAGTAAATTTTCCCATAAATCTAAAATTTCTTCGTTTTTGGTAAACAAACGGTGCGGCCCGAGTTCATATCCGTTCCCATCAATTTTTACCGTGCGGGACATCCCCCCCGCCTCCGGCAACGGATCCACCACCACCACCTGTATATTTCCCTGTTTGGAAAGTGCCCACGCAGCCGCCAGCCCGGCCGGTCCGGCCCCGGCAATCAGTGCCATACAGGCATTCGAAATGTGCTCATCCATAATAAAACCTTTCTAATTAAAATCAAATGACTTTGTTATTATATCTTTTTATCCCTACAAGAAAAAGTCCCGTTTTATACATAAAATGGTAATATATACATATGACAAGCATTTTAATTACCGGCGCAAGCGGATTTCTAGGTTCCAATTTAACCATACGGCTAATTCAAGAGGGGAATCGCGTTATCGGCGTAGATAACAACTACACCGGGCGCATGTCCAATTTATCCCGCATTATCAACCACCCTAATTTCACGTTTATAGAACACGATATTATCGAACCGCTTACGGTAGATGAGAAAATTGACCAGATTTATAATTTAGCCTGCCCGGCCTCACCGGTAGCTTACCAAGGCAAACACGCTATTTTAACAACTAAAACGTGTGTATATGGCGTTATCAATATGCTGGAGTTGGCTAAAAAGCACCAAGCTACGTTACTACAAGCATCCACGTCAGAAATTTACGGTGAACCGTTAGAACATCCCCAACAAGAAAGTTGCCGAGGGAACGTAAATCCCATTGGGATTCGTTCCTGTTATGACGAAGGCAAACGCTGCGCCGAAAGTTTATGCTTTGATTATATGCGCCAAGAAAACGTGTCTATTAAAATTGTCCGTATTTTTAACACCTACGGTCCGCATATGGATCCAAATGATGGGCGCGTAATCAGTAACTTTATTTTGCAAGCCTTACGCGGCGAAGATTTAACCATTTACGGAGACGGTAGTCAAACCCGCTCTTTTTGCTATGTAGACGATTTAATTGAAGGGATCATCCGCATGATGAACTCCCCCCGCTCCTTTTGCGGCCCGGTCAATTTAGGTAACCCCGGTGAATTTACCGTGCAGGAACTCGCCCAAAAAGTATTAGCCCGGTTACGGCCAAACGGCAAAATTTCTTACCAAGCTTTACCGTCGGACGACCCAACCCGCCGTCGCCCGGATATCTCTCTTGCCAAAGAAAAACTAGGCTGGCAACCGCAAGTAGCCCTCGATGAAGGTCTAGACAAAACGATTGCCTACTTCAAAACACTTATTTAATACAGAATTATTTGGTAAGTTTATCCCACAGGGATTTTTTCCCGGTAGCACGAGGGAAAGAATGCCGATTTACAAGCCCTAAAAACACATTTTGCGCGTCTATTACGGCGGCTACGTCTTCGTCTTGGGCCGACAGCAAAGAACCCGCTTCTTGGCAGGAAATATGCGGTTGTACGCAAGGCATTGGACTCATCACCGAACCCACTACCGACTGTGGGGACTGTAAGGCAATTTCCGCCGTGCGAATACCACCTTTTAAATGGTTATCTTTATCCGTCACTACACACCAAACCGGTAATTTTTTACGGGGTAAATTTTTAAGCCGTTCAATTACTTGTGTTAGTTTGGCATCCGTCCGCACCACAATACAATCGGTTTGCATGTAATATCCTACCTGGTGGGGTCCGAAACTATTGGCTTGTTTTAAAAGTTGCAAGAAGGCCGGTTCTAACACGGAAGAAATCCGTTCCCGATATGGGGCGGAAAAGGCATCCATCAAGCGGGCCGCCTGCACCACGTCCAAGTGGGTCAACACATAAGAAGCCTGCCGAATCGGCAACCGACGAAGCACTGCCGCCGCTTTTGCCGGGGCCATCGGGTTTAAACAAGCCACCAACGTTTGTGCTTTTAGCGGAGCGATTAACTGCAACACTTCATGCGTGGCCAACGTTTCCAGGGCGGCAGCGGCCGCTTGCGGGGCCGCTGAAATAAACTTTTCCGTAATAGCACTGGCTAACGCTTGTGTGGGCGAATTCATAACTTTCCTTTGAGACGACTTGATGAAACCTATATTTTTATTATAATAAATAAACAGGTACTTGGGCCAAAGGGAGGGTGTCATGTTTTTTGATAAACCGTTTCATGATATTACGTTTCAGGACGTAGTTGCTTTCTGTGAGCGCCAATTGCCCGAAGGTAAACAATTGGACTATAAGTATCTGTTGCCTAAAAATTACGAAAAATTTGCCAAAGTAATTGCCTCCTTTGCTAACGCGA
Source organism: uncultured Elusimicrobium sp. (assembly GCA_902794125.1). Classification (GTDB taxonomy): domain Bacteria; phylum Elusimicrobiota; class Elusimicrobia; order Elusimicrobiales; family Elusimicrobiaceae; genus Avelusimicrobium. The sequence continues at coordinate 12,221 of CADBFX010000013.1, forward strand.
TGGGCGGTTTGTTAATTATCGGCGTGCAGGATGACCGAAACGATAAACCCCGCCCCCCTTTTGCCGGGATTCCTTACCACGAGAAATTGCGCAATACGATTGAAGATATCATCCAAGTATATATTGACCCAATTGTATTTGTGGACATTAACGTCTGCGTGAATAAAGCGGGCGACCGGATGTTTGTGCTCATCCAAATTCCGCAAAGTAACCTTACCCCGCACCTAGTGGGCAAACTAAAACGGGCTTACATCCGCACCGGGCAAAGCAGCCGCCCGGAAGCCATCGTCCACCCCGAAAAACTACCGTGGCTGTTGGATCACCGTAAAAAATCAGAACGGTTGCGCCACATTCTTTATGACAAAGCCGAAAGCCATTTTGACAACTATTTAAAAACGCTCACCGTATCGGCGGAAGGAGAAGTAGTATGTACCCTATCCATAATGCCGTTCTATCCGGACGAGCCACTCACCAATTACAAAAAACTCCCCGCTCTAATGAACGTGGCTTGTACACGCGCGGAATACGGAACTATGGCCGATACTTCTTTCCCATTAATGCCGGTTCAAGACGGGGCAGCCATTATTTCCAATCAGCGCGGCATTTATAAAATGACGGAATTTAACGCTTACGGCCTTGTGATGAATAAGCAAATTATATCTTCGGACGAAATCGTCAACGGCCACGCCGCACGTACCTTACATTTGGAAAAAATTGCCGAAAATATGGCTTTGTTTTTAATGACGGCTCGCAAATATGCTGAACAATTAACCGTGGGCGGAAATCTTTATTTCCGGCTAAAAATGAATAACACCCGCGCGGCACGCGTTCTATTTAATAATAAACCCTTTACAGCGCTGGAAGACTACGTCCGTATGGATAAAACACTCTCGTTACAAGATTTACAAAACAACCTACCCGAATTTTTAGAAACATTGCTACACGAAACCGCCTGGGCATTAGGTGTACAAGTATCTGCGGAAGATATGCGCCTTTTATTGAAGAGATTGTTAAACGGGGTTGTAAAATGAAAAAAGGCTTCACCCTGTTAGAAATGACGGTAGCACTGCTGATTATCGGTGTGTTGGCGGCTATCGCCCTCCCCTATTATTTACACTCCGTTGAAAGCGCCCGCATCACTGAAGTAGTGGTATTGTGGGGCCGGCAAAAAAATTTTGCCACCGGCAAACATTTAACAAGTTCGCAAGCTCAACGCTTTACGGAGCAACTGCAAAAGGCCAATTTAAAATTTTTTACAGGGCGTGTATTCTGCAACGGAAGCGAACAAGATAATCCCCCCTGTTGGGAAGCGGAATTTACCCGACGGGACGGAAACGGCTCCCTCCTTTATAAATTACAAACCACACAAAATTTTCTACGTTTGGGTTGTATCGGGCTTAATGAAAGCGGAACCGAGTTTTGCCAAAACCAAGCCGAGAATAAAACCCCAACAACTCTTCCAAACGGCGAAGAACTCTATATTATTCGATAAAAAAGAGGGCTTTCAGAGCCCTCTTTTTTAGAATCAAATAAGCTTTAATTTCCTTCTGTAATTTGCTGGCAATAAGTGGTGCCTTTGTCTGTCTTGGCCGTACAGGAAGGATTGGCTTGCACGGAAGCGCGATCCAACCAAATAGTATAGTAGAGGTCAGCCTGAGTTTTGCAACTATTCCAATCATTGGCCGAATAAGCCGCCGGGCAATAGTATAAACGGATGCTCCATTTAGACATATCCGCCATATCACCGTCCTGCAAGGTTTCCATCATAAAATCTTTTCCGCAACGGCTGACAAAATTATTTGTAGCCGAGCAACCGCCAAAATTAACGTCCAACTCATCAAATGCCGTTGTATAACGACCGCTGGACATAAAAAACATTTCCTCGGCCTGCTTTAGCGAGCGAGCCGTTTGTTCGGCATTGGAAAAGCGGGACTGGAAAACAGCCTTTTCATACGCGGGCAATGCAATCGCCGCCAGAATACCAATGATCAAAATAACAACCAATAATTCTGTTAGTGTAAAACCTGTTTTGTATGTTTTCATATAACCTCTATATTACGGAAGCTACCAAAATTGTATCACATCTCTTTTCAACAGACAACAAAAAAACGCCGCCGGTTTGCTGCCCGGCGGCGTTTTGTTTCAACTAAATTATTTTTTCTTTGCTACTTTTTTCGCCGGTTTTTTAGCGGCTTTTTTTACAGTCTTTTTGGTAGCTTTTTTAGCGCAGGCTTTTTTGCAAGCTTTTTTAGCGCAGGCTTTTTTGGCTACTTTTTTCGCCGGTTTTTTAACGGCGGCTTTTTTTACAGTTTTTTTGGTAGCTTTTTTAGCTACTTTTTTTACAGTTTTTTTAACGGCCATGTTGTTCTCCTAGGACAATTAGTTTTAACCTCATAAAAATAATAGCACAAATAATTTAAAATTGCAACTATTTTTCCGTCATAAAATTTTTTTTGCAAAAAAATCAAGTCCTGTTTTTACCGTCTAAAAATCAGATTTTTTAATTTTTCACGTCGGAGAATTAATTTTCGGGCTTTCGATTTTTATGCATTTCTCGCACAAAAAATTTTTTAAAAATTTTTTTAAAAAATACTTGCTTTTTAAAAAACAAAACAATAATTTTTTATTTTTTGCATTTATTTTTTTGCGTTTGTAACAACGCAATTGCTGTTTTTATTTTGGAACGATCGCTATATAATAGCCCACTTTTTTGGGTAAGAAACAAGGCTGCTTTTTCAAGTGCAAACACACGCCCGCGCTTTAATTCCATTTCAATTTCTTTAAACAGAACTCGTTGTTTGCCAACGATAATGCGGCAATTATCAAACGCCACTTCTGCCGAAAAGCGCGGCATAACAAAACTGCGCGTAATACGGTGATTGCGGATTTCAAATAATGGAGATAGTTGTTGTAGCGGTAAATTTTTCCATCGCTTTTTTGTGTGCAAAAGATGCAGAGCTTGCGCAAAAGAAGTAGCCGCAGGAAGTGGCAATGTCTCTTCGCGCCGAACAGCTTTTCCGTTAACAACAGCCGTTTTGGTTTTGAAGGTGGCTTCCCATTTCCCGTTGCTACAGCGCAAGCGAAACGCAATTTTTTTTGCGCCCAAATCGCCTTGCGGAGTATCCAGATATACATCCCGTAACTTCCAACGCTGGGCCGGGCCGACACTTCCCAACGATTCCAACGCCCGATGCATTTTATAAAATGCCCGCGGACAATCAGCCTTCCATTTAAATTCTACTTCCATATTCTTCATATGTTTAGTTTAGCAAAAAAGTATAATAGTGTTTAGGAGGATTTTATGGAAAAATTACGTCAACCTACTTCTTTAAACTGTTTTGCCTGCGGGCGCAATAATCCGTTTGGCCTGAAACTGGAATGGTTTAACAATTACGAAGAAAAACAAGTAGAAACTACCTTTACGCTGGATGATAATTATTGCTCTTATCCCGGCACCGTACATGGCGGCATTGTTGCAACAATCTTAGATGAAACCTCCGGCCGCGCGGTGTTACTGGACAACGACTTTAATAATTTAATGGTAACGTTAAAAATGGAAGTGGTATACAAACACAATACCCCCACTCACACCCCACTAAAAGCCATCGGACGCCTGATTAAAGGCGGACACGGACGGGCACAGGTGGAAGGCGAAATCCGGTTGCCGGACGGAACTGTAACCGCCAAATGCACCAGTTTGCTGTATAAATTACCCGAAGAAGTCCGTTCCAAGTGGGGCCCAGAAGCCGAAGAATGGGCACGTACCACGCCCACGGTCCCGGCCACTTGCCAATGCTGCCATCACGACGAAAAAACCGAAAAGTAGTTGAGTTGGCACGGTGCAATTTGTTATAATAAAGTATCGCTTTACGGATCGGTAGCTTAGTTGGTAGAGCGCCTGCTTTACACGCAGGAGGTCAGGGGTTCGAGTCCCTTCCGGTCCAAATTGATTTTCCCCGTCGACAAGATGGGGATTTTTTTGTATTTAATTGTATCTTTTTCCGACGAGGAAAGTTTTAACTTTCTATCCTTCACCTTCTTAGAGTGCTTTATCCCTTGCGGAAAATACGGATAATTCGGCCCCAGTTCTCTAACGGCAAAAATCGCAAGATCCACTTTTTTGAGTGTACTTAAATTACGTGGAAGGTCACAGGTTCAAGTCCTGTGCGGTATTAAACTGCTTTAATAGGTAATCTTAAAATAATCCAACACGGCTTTCATTTGGTCTTGTGCAGCCAAACAAGTATCGGTTAAGCGCTCGTGATTTTTCGACCACTCGTTAAGCCCTTTGTAATAAAACATCTTTATCTTGTCCGTAATGATAAACGGAACGATGTTATTACGCAGACATTCCTTAAAGAGTAGCAGCCGCCCGATACGTCCATTCCCGTCTTGAAATGGGTGAATGGCTTCAAACTGGTAATGGAAATCTAATAGTTCTTCAAATGAGTGTTTGTTTTTACGGTTATACTTGGCCAGCAGGGTTTTCATTTTGGCAGCTACCTGTTCCGGACTAGTAGTGGCGTGTCCCCCCACCTCATTGGGTTTGCGTTTATAATCCCCTACCGCAAACCAGGCCTTGCGGCTATCCGAAGTCCCGTTTTTAAGCACACCGTGTAATTCTTTTAGAAAATGTTCACTGGGTTTATAGTTGGCGTTATCAATAATCATATCAATACATTTAAAGTGGTTTGCGGTTTCTACAATATCATCCACCTTTACGGTATTATCTTCCACACCAATCGTGTTTGTTTCAAAAATATAGCGGGTTTGGTCATGGGTGAGTTGACTGCCTTCTATATGGTTAGAGTTATAAGTAAGGTCAATTTGTATCTTATGATAAATACTGCCATGTTGCTTGGAAGATTGCTCGGCTTTTAATATATTGAGTAAGGTATTAGCGTGCTTGCTTTGTTTGGGTTTACGCATAGGTTTAGAGGCATCTGCTGGAATGTTCCATGTCTTGCCGATTAAAAAAGCCCCCGTAATACGGCCATGTGCACAATAATTACGCACGCTCCGCTCCGAAATTTTCCACTTTTTAGCAGCTTGTACTGCCGAGATATATTCCATAAACGCCTCCTGTTACTACTAGTATAACTGATTATCGGCAATAAATCAAGTAATATCTTATAAATAAACAATTATATTTTGCCGATAAAGGAAAAAGTTGCTCCACATTTAATCTTAACATGGCAACAATTTATCTTCGGAATATTGAAAAATTATTCTTCACATTTGTCTCTGTGGGTTTTTCTGCGGGTACCTATACCTACCCGGCTCTATAAAGCCCACATTAGGCGAATTTGCCCCTACGACACCCCTTACACGAGAGATAAATCCAGAAGGTCACAGGTTCGAGTCCTGTCCGAACCACCATTTTTTAAGGCATCTTGTGAAAGATGCCTTTTTTGTTGGGTAATTTTCCCCACCTCCGACGGGGAAATTGCATGCTTTTTATCCGTCCGGATCATAGAGTGCTTTTAGAGGCGCACAAAAAAGGCCCGAAACGGGCCTTTTTCTCTAACTGCCCAATTCGCAGGATCCAAAATTAGGAATTCTTTCGTACTTCCATTCGTCTATACGAATATTTATCCCAAAAAGCAGAACTATCTCCTAGATATTCCCAATTTAAATAATCTAAAATTTCATCATTTTCCCTATTTTCATTGTGTACTTTGCACATAAGTCTACATACTTGATATTCTGGTAAATTTATAATATCGCCTTTGCTATAGTGACAATCCCATCCGAATTCTGGCACAAAAAAAGAATTAAAACCTGGAAACGGCTCATGTTTCAAATCTAATCCAACGATATTGAACCGCTTAATAGTAGTAGATTGCAGTTTAACAGTTACAGAGTAGAAAGAAAACCCTTCTTCAATACTACAACTAGTCGTGTATTTCTTCCAATTCCAAACTGTATCATTTAAGCCTGATATCGTAAGAAAATCATTGTATGTCCGAATATCTTCTCCCGAACAAAGAGAAAAACTTCTATTTTCTTTTACAAAGATTTGTAAGTCTGCTGCTTCGGCTTTATTACAATATAGAATTGATTCTTCATCATTTTTGGGACAAACCCAGCTATCAATATCCCGGACATAATAATTAAATCGTTCTATTGGGGATAGATCTAACCCCTTTTTTCGACAAATCAATTGTTCAAGTATTATTTTATCGGCTCCTCTATCTGAAGGAGTATTTCTACTATTATTTCGCGCATACACAACATTTTGGAAAAGAATTTGTGTATTATAAATCTTCTCTTCGTATCTTTTCCTATCTAACACATATGGCAAATCTTGTCTTTTGGGAATAATTTTTAAAACATCAATTTTTTTCCCTTCTACTTTTACATGAATTAAGACAATCTCTGGAATAACTGTCATATATGCCAAAAGAAGTTGTGTGATATTTTCGGAAGTCCACTTCCCCGCACCATCGCTGATTCCTATAATTTTATGATCCTTATCAGTTACGCCTATAACAATATATCGCTCTTTTTTATCGCTCAATGAATTTGACATACATAAAATATCTTTTATCAAATCAAAATTACTATGATACCATGATTGTTTAAAATCCAACCAATCATTCTCTTCTTGTGATAATAAATCCGTTATATTCATTTTATTGCCTCTTCTACTGCGATGAACAAATGCTTTCCTTAACTGTTATTTTAGCAATATTTCCATACCTTTTCCTGTTCATCAAAATCCACTTGTCCCTCGGCAAGATTCATTAGTTCGCGCAATGTTAAATTATTCGGATTTTTGTATTCTAAAATATTGGTCACTATGTATGGCGATAAATAACATAAATTGACATATCGCATAATGGTACGCTTTGTCATGTGTTGTTCTTTCTCTAAATCCCTAACGCAAATTCCTCGATCCATTCTCTTTTTAAGTTGCCAGCCGCGTGCAAGGCCACGCACTAAACTTTCATTAAGTTGCCGTACAGTTAAAATATTGTGGGCACTCCCATTACGCAATTTTACCGATGAAACATTGGCTACCATAAATTTCCCGCGCACATATAAATTACCTTCTATCCGTTCTAGTGAAAGTGGTTTTCGCTCTAGTTTTTCCGTTATTTTCGGGCAATTAATCAAATCGGTTTTTATTTGCCTCTCATCTAAAAGAATCGTCAAATAATGCGCGTTCCCAGCCGTTTGGCATGTTGCCTTAACAATCCAAGACTGCATTTGTTTATCCGTTTTTCCAAATCGGTCTGCCGGAGCATATCAAGCACGAAATTATCCAACTGCTCCACGGGCAAATAATGTCCACCTACGCCGTTGTAGTAATACAGTATTTTTCTTCGGTGGCTTTTTGAGGAAGTAAACCGAAACTTTTTCCCTTTATCGTCATACAACTTGCTCGCAAGTACCGTTTTATGGAACTTATAGTGGCAAAACGCATTCGGGTCGTTAATTCGCCTCCTAATTACTCCCTGAACCTGTTCCCATAACTCACGCGTAATAATGGGTTTATGCACCCCGTTATAAATTTTATTTTGTCTGTAATGCGTGATTTTTCCGAGGTAAACAGGATTAGTCAGCATACGTTGCACGGTGTTTTTCTTAAACGGTTCGCCACCCCGCGTACGCTGGCTGTGCTTGGTAACCCATTTTTTGGTATGTATCCCCTGTTTATTTAGCCATTCAGCCACTCCAAGCATATTTTGTACTTCAAGATATTTTTGGAACACTTGCCGCACGATCTCCGCTTCCGGCTCATTTACCACTAGATGTCTGTCGTTAAGATCATATCCCAATGGCAAATTTCCTCCCATCCATAGCCCCTTGGCCTTACTGGCTGCTATTTTATCGCGCACACGCTCGGCGGATACTTCCCTTTCAAACTGGGCAAAAGACAAAAGCATATTGAGCGTGAGTTTCCCCATAGAATTGCTCGTATCAAACGATTGTGTTATAGATACAAAGTTGCACTCGTACTTGGCAAACTCCTGCATCATCTTATGAAAATCAAAAATTGAACGCGAAAGGCGGTCAACCTTGTAGACAACAACTACCTGTATATTGCGCTCGCGGATTTCTTCCAAAAGCGCTTGCAAGCCGGGGCGCTCCATCGTACCACCGCTAATTCCGCCATCCTCAAAGGTTTTATAATACTCCCACCCATTAAACGCTTGCGAAAGAATATAGGCCTTACAGGCTTCTTCTTGGTTTTGGAGCGAGTTAAACTCCATTTCTAGCCCGCGCTCCGTGGATTTGCGGGTGTATATTGCACAATTAATTTTTGCCATTTAGTATAATTCTCCTATACACATTACCGCTTACTATTGGGAGATAAGTCAAGCATGAAAAGAGGGATTACATATTACGTAAGTACATTTATTAAAGACGAATGCAATAGTCCAGATGGCCGTTACAAATCATGGGAGTTTTGTTATCAATTTTTTTCAAAAAAATTCGACAAGCGGGATTGGGATAAAGCTGCCCTTATGCTAGCTTTTTATTTGGCCAGTTGGGGAATGTACCGTGGCAGCTCGTTTCTCCTGCAATACACATATACCATACATATACCCGCTCTAAAAATCATATTCTCATCCAAATATAAACAGTTACATGATTCTCAAATACTTGATGGGCCCAAAATTGACCTTCTATTTCAATTAATTCAAGACCTAAAAAGCTATTATTTTACTAAACAACATCAAATACGGCCTAATATAACCGATTCCGCTTTGGTATCTGATACACTTATCTCCAAGATTTTGATGGGCGTTCTGGGTAATATTCCCGCCTATGACCGTTTTGTCAAAGCAGGTCTCAAAAAGAGCCATTTACTACAGACAATGTCTCCAAAAGGTTATAAACAGCTATGCGACTTTTATAAGCAGAACCAAAAAGAAATAGATACTCTTCATAAAACATACCATATATATCCGCCAATGAAGATATTGGATATGTATTTTTGGGGATTAGGACAATGATCTATTAGTTAATCCGAAAAATTTGGGGCCGCTGACGTGACTTCGCACGATCTCCTCCGCTAGTGCTGTTAAATTGGGATATATTTTCCCTTCCCACTCGTAGGCGTTTTCCCCTTTTACGGTCACTTGATACATCTGTCCTTTATAAGTTTTTGTGAGTATCGTGCCAACGGCCAACGCATAGCGTTTTTTATGCGCATGCTCGATATACTTGTCGGGATTGCTCGCATAACGGTCAAGCCGCGTGATGTATTTTTCTTGTAATTTACAACGCCCTAGCTCACATTGGATGGCATACCACAAAGGGCGCAACTTGGCCTTAGCCCCTCTCAAAGGCCTGGTATAGAAAACATTCCAATAAAACCGCAGTTCTTTGGGAGATAATTCTTTTAATTCTTCATAACTTTTGGGCAAGTAGCATTTTCTTCTCATGACAAAATATCTTTAATCTGACGGATTTTTTCCACCGAACGGCTTTGATTACAATAGGCCTTGGCTAAAGTTTCCAAAAATTTAGCGACTAACAAAACAATATCTCTTTCACGAAGATTTCGGGGAGGCCGCCCTAGGGGATTACCCGAGCGGCCCTTTACAAATCGCCCTGAGACCGGCGGCAAGCGACGCGGTGTCATTTGGTAAGTCCAAAGAATACATAACCGCTGATTTGGCGCTTTACGATCATCATGGCTACGCGCGAAATGCTTTTGAATACTTTTCCTTCGTATTCAAAGCCGTTGTCTAATACCTTTACTTCTATGGTTTTACCACGGTAGGTTTTAGTGATGATGCTGCCGGGCACAGGCAAACGGTTATCGCGTGGCCGGACAGGCAGGTTTTCAAGCGGTGTTTCTTCGGTAATAATAGGACTCACTACCCGTAAAACAGCAGGTTGCGCGGGTTTAGTTTTTGTTACTGATTTTTTAGTGTTTTTCTTCATAACTTATCTCCTTAAGTAAGCGATTTTTACTTCGTACTACATTCACGCTTAGTATCGGGAGATAAGTCAAGTAGGATATTAAATGTATGGCCGTTCCAAATTAGGAAATGCAAGATTCCAAATAACAATTTAAAAATTTATCATTCACCATATCAGGGGTGACACTTCGGCGTTGCAGCAAAGAATATAACTCATCCACCGCCGAATACGGCATATACATGGCTTTTAATGAATGGAATTGCGGCTTATTGGCTTCCCGGTACACTTTATCCCGGTCTTCATCAGGGGCTACGATAATCCACCGTGTTGGAAAAGGCGGAATACGGTCCTGAAAATTTTTCATACGGGATAAACCGCTCGTCACGCCTGTAGAATGTTCTACTTCTATTACCGCAGGCATAAAACGGTCTCCTTCGAACCAAATGCCATCTATCAACAGTGCGGCATGGACAGCATCAGGATATGCTTGTAACATTTTTTCATCTTCCAAACGATGAATAACCCCTTCCAGTTCTCCCACCTTTTTATCGCCATACGTGAGTCCTTGATCATTACGGGCTATCCATGTTCGAAAACCAAAATGACGTCCGATAATTACCAATGCGATTTGAATTTGCAAGTGCCGTCTCTTGGCTTCAATATCCATTCCATTGTCAACAGGAGTATCCGGCAATGCAATGGCTTCATAAACAGCTGATGCTGTCGGAATTTCCGAAATAGTTACATCTGTTTCATATTTTTCAGCAACGCCATTACGGTGAGGTTTCTCTGGTATCCAGACCAAGTGTTTATGGCCTCGTTTAATTTGGGAAGTAGAATCTACAAGTTCAATGCGACCAGGGAGGCACCAATAAAACTCTGGAGTATGGGCTAACAAAGTTTCCAATGCAGACCGGGTATTATAGCTGGCTCCCAGCACACGGTCAATATTTACTGGAACTCCGGGTTGGATTGCATTAGCCACCCGCCATAACATATTGCCCGAAATATTGGCTTCTTTGGCGCTAATGACCGTTTGTTTGCGGGATGGATCATAACGCTTAATGACAATAGGTCCCTCGGGCAACTGGGCAGACACAACCTGGATCTTCCCTTTTGAGTGTTCCCCAATATAGTCAAACCATTGGTTTCGTGGCAGATTATTTATTGCTTTTACGATGTTTTCCGGAGTTATCCTCATACTTATAGTTTATAAACTCTAATATGGTTTTTGCAATACCATATGCAGCTTTATAAGGAACTCCGTTTCCTATCGTCTTAAACATGTCTGATAAAGACATATCAGGTGGAAGAACAAATTCTTTCGGAAGAGACTGGATAGCCAACGCCTCAGCCGCTGAAATGCGGCGGGCTTCGTAAGGATGGATATGTACTTCATTATTCCCGTAAGCGGCTGTCGGAGAATAACGCCAACGGTGCAGCCGTTTAAAGGATTTTTTGGCCACATCTCCTTCCGGGATAGTTTTAAATTTGCCCAAAGCCGATCTAGGCGTAAAACAGTGGGCTTGGTTGGGATGGCTCAGAACCCGGTTTTTATCAAACCAATATTGAACAGTTAATGACTTAATAATCCCTTTAGGAGCGGTACGGTCTTTTTTAGGAGATTCAGTATCCGGCCATGCCTGTTTCTTTACTTGCTCCCGGGTAAACAATATTTGGGAATTCCACGGCATTTCTTTAGGTAAATTCTTCAAGATCTTAGATTTTTTATTAAATCCGATCAGGATAATGCGTTCGCGGTCTTGAGGAGCACCGTATTCTAAGGCGTTGATTAACCGTTCAAATAACACATAACCGTTACTTTCAAATTGTTTTTTGATTTCTTCGTAGAAAGCGCGGTGTATTTTCGTCCGCCACAAGCCTTTTACATTTTCGAATACAAAAAAGTCAGGCTTATACTGGCAAATAATATCAGCATATACCTGGGTTAACCGACCGTTTGAACCAGTTTTGCCACGGTTTTTTCCACCGACAGAGAAATCCGGGCAAGGTGGTCCTCCAATAAAGCCAATAGGCGAACCGCTTTTTTGGGCTGCTGAAAAAATCTTCTTAAAATTATTTGCGTCTTTACCGGTTAAAACAGATTCGGCAGATCCCTGAAGATAACCATACAAAGGCGGTTGTATATGCATTTGTTTCCTGGCGTACTGGTAGGCATGCAAAAAATCAGGATCAAATTCATTCACAAAAGCAGATACAAACCCTGCTTTCTCAAAGCCTAAATCTAAAAATCCTATACCGGAAAAAAATGAAAATATTTGCGGTGCCTTCATAAATATTCCTCTCTTAGATTATACCTTTTACAATTCATATTTGGATATCAGATATTTTTTGTTGAAATATTACTTCTTCAATATTTTGTTCTATTTCATTAATACAAGCAGGAAGATTTTTCTTAATTTCCGTTTCCCAAAAACGTAATACCCGCCATCCGTTTCTTTTTAATTGGGCTGTTACTTCACGGTCTCTTTCACGGTTTCTTAAAATTTTATTTTTCCAAAATTCTTTATTAGTTCCGATCCTTTTGACAGTTTTTCTGAAGTCCTTTCCATGCCAAAATTCACTGTCACAAAAAACAGCAATCTTATATTTTCTGAACACAATATCCGGTTTTCCGATAATATTTTTACAATTTTTCCGGTAACGGTATCCTTTATGCCACAATGCTTTCGCCAGCATGAGTTCTATCTCCGTCCCCGAAGAACGGATAGCTTGCATATTGCGGTGGCGTTGTTCTTTTGTTAAACGGTCCATAGGCCCTCTTGTTCTATTTAGGCTTATATGAGGAGATAAGTCAAGTTAATTTAAGAAAATCTTTCTCTCATGATATCAATGATAATTTCATTTTGTTATACTATTATAACGAAGATAAATATCTTCACGATGTTCTATCTGTAATACAGTTTAATATACCTTTGAGGATAAATAATAGAATATGGAAGAAAAAGAAATTTTTATTCTAGGAGCAGGTTTCTCACGAGCAATAGCGGGCGATAGCATGCCCTTACTTCATGAGTTGACAAAAGAAATTTCCGAAGGGATAACGTCCGGGTCAGATAATGATATTAAAAATATATGGGATCAATATATTGTTCGGCCTAATATCGGAAACATTCGATCTATCGATGAACAAGAGCCTAATAAAAATCGATCCAATTTCGAAGATGTTATGACTTTTTTATCTTCGGATTTTGCTTATGAAGATTATAAAGATCAACACCTAAAAGCAATTCTATATCGGGACATCACAGATTTAATAGTGAAAATCTTCGAAAGAAAAAATCAAGAAAAGAGCATACTACAAGCTCCTTGGCTTCATAACTTTGCCAAATATTTGCATAATGAACGAGCTGAAATATTCACTTTTAATTATGATTTAGTGTTGGAAAATCTCCTTGCCCAATCTTTAAACTATCCTAACCACGATTTTGATCCAATCTATACCATAAAAACTATGGATAACAGTAACACAAGCTTCTTCAATAACGATGCTAGAGATTATTGGAGAAAATCCATCAAACTTTATAAATTACATGGTTCCATTAACTGGTTATATGATCCGGATTTTCAAAATGGAGTTAGAATCGTTTCCAGCCATACTTTACCAGAATATCGACAAGGACTCCAATGTTTAATAGTACCCCCAACTATGCTTAAAAATTTTGAATTAAAAACAAAACTTCTAGATTTTCAATGGCATGTTTTTAAAGACGATTTAACTCAGGCATCCAAACTATATATTATTGGCTACTCAATTCCCTTCACGGATGTAGCGACACGATTTGTATTGCAAACACAATTAAATCCAGAATGTGAAATTTTTATCGTCACCCTTAAGCCAATGATGGATATAGAACAAGGATGGTATGATTTATTCGCTTTGCAAAACAAAAGCGGAAACTTACACATACTTGAGTCTGGGTTTAATGAATACAGTATTAAAAAAATAGGATTAAGCTAACCCGGCAACATTAGCAAATATTACTGCCGGGTTATTAATTTTCTTAGTTGACGCAACTTTTTGATAACATCGGTATCAGTAGTTCTTTGATTGTTTTAATGGCATCTTCCTCGATAATACCTAACTCTTTAATATACTTCTCACACTGTCCGGCACTCGGTAAAGCCTGAGCGGCATCATATACCCCTTTGAAATGCTCGTAGCTATCGTTTAGTTCTTTCATTTCCCATTGAAAATGCGTCTTTTTTAACGCTCGGGTTAACATGTCACCGCGCTTAAATTCCCATTCCACGGTGGCATACTCGCTTTTCTCTGCCATCAAGTCAATATATTCTTTGAACTGCCGGAGAAATCCAACGCGCACCAGTTCTATTACCTTTTGGATTTGTTCGTACTCTTCGTCTGTAATTCGCACTATGGGGCGGTTTTCGGCTAATGTTTGATAGAGCGTTGCCTTTTGTTCTTCGGCAAGGTTGGCGCTAGCATCATCTACCCCTTGCCAATAGGCATACTCTTGGGATATTTCATTCCAAAAGTTTTCTAAAATAAATAGGCACACATAGGTACACAGCAAATCCGACAAGATAAGAGCTGTGCCAAATGCCTTCCTACCACCTATCTGCTTAAACATGGCGTTTAGGTTAAGGTCACACTTCATCGGGTCGCACTGTTTGGCAGAAGATATGATTTTGTTATGATAGAGGAAATTATCTATCATTTCTTCCGTTACATAGCCCTCTTTAATCAGGCGGCCCATAAAGAGCTCTGCTTTATCCTTGCGTTGACCTTTTTGGTGGATGTTAAAAAGTAGCTTTTGGCTTTGGATATCGCCGCGTAAGGCCTTATTGGTTAGTTGGCGGGCAAAACCCTGTTCTTTGGTGATTTTAGAGCCGTCCGTAAGTGTAATGGACGAGTTTAATTCACGTTGAATATAGGTATAAATACCGTTTTTACTGCCCTTGGTGCGGCCTTTGGGGTTACCGCTTTGGCCGGGTTTGAATTGGGTTTTCTTAGGTGGCTTACCGTACCCCACTTCGTATTGTTTGGGTGTGGTGGTAGGTTGTTCCGCTTGCGCGGGTACTTCTTTTACTTCAGTTTCATTCATATTACTGCTCCTTATGTTATGTTTTTTTTGTTTCCATAGTTATCCCTCTCGAACTTATAATTTTCCCTTGCCGATAACGGCAAAACCCACGCTACATTAAAACATTTTTTCTATTTTATGTCAAGTTTTTCTATTTTTAATAGAAATTGACTCTTTTTGTAAAAAGAGTTATACTGTTTGTATTGGAAAACATTATGCTTTCGGCAAAACAAAAACAAATTTTAGAACTCGTCCAACAAAACCCGCAAATCACTTTGGCAGAACTGGCCAAAGCGGTTGGCTTAAAGTCGGTCAGCACTGTGCACGTGCATATCCGCAAACTCATCAAAGAGAACTTTTTAGAACGCAACGGGCACGCACTGATTGCCACGCATCGGCCCGTGGATGAGTTTACCCCTATCCCCTTTTACGGATTTGCCCAATGCGGGGATACGGACATTTTTGCCGAGGAAAACATTGTGGACTATGTGAACATGCCCACCAAGTTTTTGCCCACTCCTACGCAAGATTTATTTTTTATCAAGGCCAAGGGCGACTCTATGGAACCGTCTATCAGCGAGGGCGATATGCTGATGTTTCGTAAAACGAGCGAGTTACCCACTGTGGGTAGTGTGGTACTATGCCGCCGTGCGGACGGGCTGAAAATTAAGCGCCTTGGGCAGTATAATACCGAAAACGGCCCCGCCTACCGCTTGGTATCAGACAATAAAGCAAAATACGAGCCGTTCCCGGCAGATGAATCCGTCCAAATTTTAGCCAAACTTGTACGCATGAATTAAGGAGACTGTATGACTAAATCAGCACTTGCTATTTTTGAAGATTTCAAAATCCGCCGCCAGTATGATGCGAAGACGGAAACGTGGTATTTTTCTATCGTGGATGTGATTTATGCACTTACGCAAAGTAATAATCCTAGGAAATACTGGAGCGTCCTAAAAACTCGCTTAAAAAATGAAGGAAATCAAACGGCTACAAATTGTAGCCAGTTGAAATTTCCCGCCGAAGATGGAAAAATGCGCCTAACAGATGTAGCTAATCCAGAACAACTGTTGCGCCTTATCCAGTCCATTCCAAGCCCCAAAGCAGAGCCGTTTAAATTGTGGCTTGCCAAAGTGGGGTATGAACGCATCCAAGAAACGGCGGATCCTTCCAAGGCACTAGACCGCGCACGTTCCCATTGGAAAGCGCAAGGACGCAGCCAAAAGTGGATACAACAGCGGATGATGGGCCAAGAAACCCGCAACAAACTGACCGATTACTGGCAAGCACACGGGGTAACCAAATCGGATGATTTTGCCATGCTCACAAACGTCATCCACCAAGAGTGGAGCGATTTATCGGTTGCTCAACACAAAAAACTCAAAGGGTTAGAACATCAAAACCTGCGCGAGCATATGAGTGAAGCCGAACTGCTTTTTACAGCACTTGCCGAATTATCTACCCGCCAAATAGCGGAAAAGGACCAAGCCGAAGGTGTACAAGAGAATAAAGAGGCAGGTCGCAAAGGTGGAAAACTCGCCAAACAAGCACGCTTGCAATTTGAAGAAGCTACCGGAACTAAAGTAGTTACATCCAAGAGTTCCTTGCCGGACTTTACGCCGAAGAGACAGATTAGAAAGAAATAGAGAAAATTATTTTTCTACACAAGCAACCCCAAAATGTAACTAAAATCAAATACTACCAGTTCCCATTTAGGAATCTGATTTCTTCACTCTTTCTACTAATAATCGATTAGGAGAAATTTGAAACAAAGCTGCTATTTGTTGTCTTTTCTCCATAATGTGATGAGTCAAAAAATGATGTATTACCATCAATTTCATGATATTTTTTGATATATAATGCCAATTTCCCTTTTCCATTAAATTTTTTATCTCATCTAAATCTAAATCTTGTTTATACCGCATCAACATCCCATGCTTAACTAATAGACTGGCAGGAGTATTTATTTTATTTGCTACTGCTGTAACATTTGGAATTAATTGTTCCGTTCCTAAGTATGTAATTGCCACATTTAACAGAGCATATATAAAGATAAAATTAAATGTCCAAAATAATCTCGTGGCAATTTTCTTCTGTTCTTCAATATCACGGTTCGATTCATTTTTCAATTTTTTTACTATTAAATCTGTAAAGAAATCCTCACTTTGTTTGTCATTTAAAACTTCAAAATAAGAAGATATAATCCTAAAGCAAATATTCAATCCGCCTTCAAATAAAGAATCTAATGATTTTTTATCTAGAGAGCCCGCTCTATTCTTAATCACTTGTCCTATTACTTCGATTGTTTTAATCGATCTTCTCAATTCTAAAGAAAAAGCATCATCTTCATCTTTATCATGTTCTTTTGCAGGGATCTCAGCATTTCTATCTTCCAGTAATAGTTCCTGTTTTCTAGTTTCTTCTGGAGTTACATTATGAGAAGGTAAATTCAAAGTCATATCTTCTAATTTATTATTAAAAAAAGCCAACTCATCTTTTGACAAGGACGCTTCTTTTTTCTTATCTAATAAGCACCAAGCATTCAATAAAATTTCTTCGAATAAAGAAATGTTTTTAATATGATGCGTCAGAAAAATAATGATATAGGCATAGTCATCTCTATGCAATTTTGCAATCAGATTATTAATAAGAGGCCTTTCTGATTCAAAATTTTCTGCTAGATACTTAGCCACAAAATAATAATAAATATATTTGAATTTAAAACGATATTCTCCGGTGGAATCATGGCGCAAAATATTTGATAAAATCAAAACACGTTTCACAGTATTGATTCTTTCAGGCAAATTATATTTGGAACTATATTGTTCGACAAACACAGAGAACTCTTCTTCGTGCATCATGGATTTATTAGTTGTAAAATATTCAAAAGCCAAATGGGTTAAAAAATTTAAATATCCATCAATAAGTCCGCCTTTAACTCCATTTTGACCAAGGTTCATTAATATAACAAAGAAATAACAGTATCCCTGTGAAGTAATATCTTGAAGCGGTTGGCCCGTGTAATAGGCTCCCAGCACAGACAATATAAAAAATGGATAAGAAGGCATGATACCATTACGAAATTCACGCCCCAGTGTATTATTTACAAGATCTGTAGCTTCATCTATACGTTCTAAACGATAGTTTTCCTCAACAATATTTCTATCCAAATCCACCCACTTTCTAATTAATTCCCCTTTTTTTGATGGTTTAAAAGGGATAATATGAACGATTGAATAATCTTCTAATGTGGTATCCTTAAAATTTAAAACAAAAATATCATCGGATGTTAAAACAGAAAAAGCATATTTCTTTAAACCCAATATAATTTTCTCTTTTTTTTGCGTTCCTATATAAAAATGAAAATCATCAATTAGTGGTACTATCCTTTTAGCATCAACCAAAGAAAATGGAACAGAGTTCGTATATTGTTCTTTGTACAACTTTTCTATTTGCCTTTCGAAAAACCCAGACAAATCATTTTCCTTCGACGAAATCCATATCGGAACAAATCCCTGCTGTTGCAGTTGACAATATAATATTTTTAACAAACTACTTCTTCCTGATTGACTATCCCCCGTAATAAGAATACGTTTTTTGGAAGGCAACAAATTAAGTAATTTATCACTAGAATATTTTTCTGTTTTCTCCTCATCACGGAAAGTTTCTTCTAAATCAGGATAAACAAAAATATCTTCTAAACTTAGTTCTTCTTTGTACGGACATGTTTTACTCAAAAGGCCAGTATCACTAAGAAATTTTTTAAATTCTAAAGAATTTTCTATTATCTTTGGAGATTTTGTATCCATAGAAGAAACAACTTTTTTTAATGCCTCATATATTTCTTGCCATGCATCATCCATGTTGGCAAAAGAATCAACAGGTTTGCCATCGTAAGGAAGCACTTTGATGGTAGCAATCTCAGGTAAATCTTTCCACGGACACGTAGATAAAATAATCGGAAAAATTTTCTTATTCAATGCAACAGCAGATTTTAATTCATCCATACATGATGAAGAACATATATAATGAACTGATAACAAAACACATACAATATCTGCTTTTTTAAGCTCCTCATTGATAATTGATAACTCCTTGCCGACAGG
The DNA here is from genome assembly GCA_902794125.1 of uncultured Elusimicrobium sp. Lineage (GTDB taxonomy): Bacteria > Elusimicrobiota > Elusimicrobia > Elusimicrobiales > Elusimicrobiaceae > Avelusimicrobium. The sequence continues at coordinate 31,275 of CADBFX010000013.1, forward strand.
AATCTTTTCATCACACCAAATTTTAATATTTCCTTGCTTTTCTAATAAAGAAAGATGTTTTAGAAGAGAACTTCTAAATTTTTTGCGCTTTTCATCCTCGTGACAATAACTAATAAAAATAGAAACTGGAGTTTTAATTTCCATATACAATCCTCTATCTGATACATTTATAGTACAACTACATTATTTATAATAAATTATTGTACTATTTTTATATTCATGCATTTAAACATCAATCCATGTACCCAATTCTTAAGAGCCTTTTATAAATACAATATTTACACAGCAATATTTCTTTACCACCTTCCCTATTTCTTGTCTGATATTTGCCTGTTCTTTCCCTGTTTCTCTGGGTAGGGAATTTGGGGTGTTTCTGGCGGATATTTCTCAGAAGAGAGATAAAATTCTCACAATGCCTTAGAATCCAATAGATAAAATTTTCAAATGCCTGTTTTTTGCCTGTTAATTGCCTGTTAAACAGGGAATTGCGCATTGCCACCCGGCGTTCTAAGAACCCGCAACCCATCAAAATTTTCTGCCCCCCAATATAACGGGTCTGTCATTGAGACAGACCCATTTTTTGTCTTCTAGATTACTTTTCTCCAACGAATTTTTTTATCTTTACTTATCGTACATAATCATTTAGAATTATTTTGTAAATTGTAAAAAAAGATTAAGAGAAAGATTAAATGAAGAATTATATTTATGGCTTAATTATTTTTGTTTGTCTTTGTGGCTTTTTGCATATAGTATTGGCAAACAAAACGATGAATATTGATATCAAAAACACTGCTTCAAATATTGAAAAGGTTGATTTTTATATTGACCAGATAATTGACGATAATAAAAAATTTTTAGACAAATCCGATATAAAACAGTTTAGTTGGGACGTGGAACTTCTTGCGAGCAATTGGAATTATTATGACGGAATTTTAATGCTTGCACTTATAAAACATGGAAAATATAAAGATTTTGCTGATGATTTTTATAATGCAATGATAAAAGATGATGGATCATTAAATAACGTCCGTAACAAACATAATGTAATTTTCAAATACGATGTTGATTTTTTCCCACAAGTAAGAACCCTTTTATACCTTGAAGATTCGAAACATTTTAATAAATATAAGATTATGCTTGACGGGATGTATGATAAGCTGAAAACACATCCGGTTATATCTCAATGTGGCAATAATTTGTACCACCAGGCATTAAACCCTGGGTGGCAAAAATATCCTCTGGCTCTTGACGGTATATATATGGCGCAACCTTTTGTGCTCGAATACGAAAAAGAAGCCAATCGTTTGGGATTGAAACATAAAAACAACGACAGTAAAAATATAGTTTTTAATCGATTAAATTGGGTTCATAACAATATGGCAAACAAACTAGATTTTTACGATCATGTAGTTTCAAATGACGGTAAAGAAACCAATCATGTTTCTTGGCTTCGCGCAATTGGTTGGTATGCAATGGCCCAGGTAGACATTTTGGATTCTCTTCCTGAAGGTGAAAATAAAGAGATAATAAAAATCCAATTGAAAAAATTTTTTAATCCCATGATAAAAAAACAAAGTAAAACAAATGGAATGTGGAAAAATGTTGTATATTCGCATACAGGAAAAGAATTTATGAATATTTTTGAAATGGGACATAATTGTAATTATTATGAAACTTCTGGTTCTGCCATGATGGCCTATGCTTTAATGAAATCATATAATGAAGGATACTTAACCGATAAAAAATATGCATACGCAGGATTAAAAGCCTTCAATGGTATCGTTTCAAACAATTTAAAACAAACTGACAAACATAGATATTCCCTCTCTAACATATATAGAAGTACAGGAGCAAGTTCTCAGATATCTTATTATAAATCTTGTAGAGGATACCTGTTCGATGAAGCAAAAGGTGTTGCCCCTCTAATTTTGGCAAATGTTGAAGCTAAAAAACTCTTAAAAATTTTGTACAACTCCGAAAAATAATTCGAATTTTGATCTCCCAACACCCAGTTTTGCAAACTACCTCGGGCTTCCGCTCGTGGTAGTTTGTTGGTTAGTTTTCCCCCTCATCGGTGTTTTGAAACCGTTTTATCCGGGTTCGAGTTGAAGTGCTTTTAGATGTGCGCAAAAAAGGCCCATTTCGGGCCTTTTTCACTGCGAAAACTGCAGAATTCAACAAATTATTGTGTGATTAATACCGTTGCAATGTCCCGGCTCACATCAGCTAATAGTTGGCTATATGCTTGCGCAAGGTCATCATAAGTTTTGCCGACCGGAACGGTACGTTCAAATTTTTGATGGATTTTCACTTTTCCTTCGCTGTTTTTAACCGTGCACAAGGCTGTTAGTTCCACCTGTTTTCCTAAGGCAGCATTGAGTTTGACAATTTCCAGCGTGACAGTTTGAGCAAACTTCCCCCCTTTTAAATGAGTCTGCACAATTTGTGCGGAAGGAAGAAGCATACTTAAATCTGCCGCTAAGGTGCGCGTTGCCAAAACAGAAGGGGTTTCCACCCAACGGTTGAATTCAGATATGTTCACTTGAGCAGAATTGTTACGTTGCGTTACAATCTGCGGCCGTTCCATATATTTGGGAAGTTGAATACGGTTTACTCCAACAGAGGTATTGTAATTCTCCGAAACCACCGGCCCGGGAACAGCCGTCATGGTATAAAAATTGGCATTTTTACTGGTCCCCAACAGACACGCATTTAATAATAAACAAGGAATAATGATTTTTGCAAGTTTCATCTTATTCTCCTTTCTTTCCTTTAATAAGGGATTCGGGATGTTGTTCCAAATAATCTGTCAAATTTTGGGCAGATTTAGCTGCATCGGAAACATCATGTAGCATTTCATTTAAATTAGAAAGGGTTTCTTCGCTACTGCCGGCTACTCGATCCAAGGTTTCATCTAATTTTTTGGAACTGTTTGTCAACGCCGGTAATAAAACAGGCAACTCTTGACCTAATGTGTCCGCTACCGTGTTAATCTTTTCAAGCGTTTCCTGAATTTTAATTCTATTCAGCCCACGGAAAAGTTCTTCTTTTTGGGATAAAACCGTCGGGATTTGAGGGATATGTTCTTTTTTAGGACTCTCAAACATATTGATTTCCGTATCCGGCAACATAACCAAATCAATCCGCAGTTGCCCCGTCAAATAACTTTGGGAGGCCAACCGTGCCCGAAGTCCCCCTTCAATCATGTGAGCCAAAAAATCGAAATCCTCTTTCTCTTTTTTCCATATTTTTTCCCAAAGAGACCCTTCACTAATAATATCTGTTTCTTTGAAGCGGACATAAACCGCTACATGGAAGTTCAAATCATCTTTATTAGTCACAAGCACAATGCGCGTGACTTTACCGACTTCTACGCCCTGAAATATAACAGGAGAGCCTTCTGACAAGCCCTGTAATGATTCGGTGAAATACATTACAGCCAGATCTTTTGTATCTGCATGTATTTTATGAAAGACGGACTGGCCCAGCAGCCCCAAAAACAAGGCAAATCCGATAACTAAAAAAAGTCCTATCGCTTTTTTATTTGGTTCTCTCTTCATGATTTTCTCCTCTTGTTAAAAATTCATAAACCTGCCGATTTGGCGGATTTTTTAAAAGTTCGCTTGGGTTTCCTTTAGCAGATATAGTGCGAATCGTTTTATCCAGAAAAATACTATTTTTACCAATCGTAAAAATAGAAGGAAGTTCGTGCGTAACAACAATAATAGTGGTACCCAATGTTTGATTAATTTGCAAAATTAAATCATCTAAATTCTTGGAGCTGATAGGGTCCAGCCCGGCGGAGGGTTCATCAAAATAAACGATTTCCGGATCCAAGGCCAGTGCGCGGGCCAACCCGGCACGTTTACGCATACCACCGCTAATTTCGGAGGGATAATAATCCTCATAACCCGCCAGCCCGACCAAGGCCAATTTAAATGCCACAATTTGACGGATTTTATCTGACGAATAATCGGTATATTGCTGCAAGGGAAGGGCCACATTTTCGGCCAGTGTCATGGAACTGAATAAGGCACCTCCCTGATACAGAATACCGCTATGCTTTCTAATTTCCAATTTCTCGGCGGGAGTTGCATTTATAAAATCCGTGTTTTGTATCCAAATTTGGCCCGATTGCGCCGGGATAAGGCCGGTAAGAGTACGCAGCAGGGTACTTTTCCCACAGCCGGATCCGCCCATAATGATGAAAATATCCCCTCTGGGAATTACAAAAGACAAATCCTTCATGATTGTTTTGTTTTCGTACCCGATGCTTAAATGTTCCGCACGGATTATCGGATCTTGTTTCATCATATGCCTAATCCTTGAAAAATTACCGTAAGCAGCCCTGTCATAACAATCATCCACACGATGGAGTATACTACCGCATGGGTAGTGGCCGCCCCTACGCTATCTGCATTACGCCCGCAGTTTACCCCAAAATAACACCCGCACAAAGCGATGATATAGCCAAAAACAATTCCGTGAAAAACGCCTACCAGAAAATGTTTTAAATAAAAAGAATTGATCGTGAATTTAATGTATTCGCTTAGCGGAATATCCCAAAAAGCCACACATACAAAGCATCCGCCCAATATACCCATAAAGTCAGCCAGCAAAACTAAAATAGGCATGGAAAGGAGCAGTGCATTGATACGAGGCAACACTAAAAAGTCCGTACAGGAAATTCCCATCGTTTGCAAAGCATCCAGCTCCTCATTTACCTGCATAGTGCCAATGGTAGCGGCGTAGGAAGCACCGGTTCTACCTGCCATAATAATGCCTGTCATTACCGCGCCCATGATGCGCGTCATACCGATAGTGACCAAACTGGCCACATAAATTTGTGCGCCAAAAGTTTTAAGTTGTATAGCCCCTACAAAAGCCAAAATGAGCCCTACCATAAAACTTATAAGCGACACAATTAAAATAGATTTAGGTCCGCAATCGGACAGAATTAACCAAAAGTCTTTGCTACGGTAAACGGCACGACCGGTGAGTTGTCTTCTCCAAGAAGATAAACATTGATGTATAAATATATTTCCTTTTTTAACAGCACGGCAAAAACCAATTCCCCACTCGCCGATACTTTCTAAAAAGGAATTTTTGGGAGAGGATACTTCTTGCTCTTTAAAAGGGGTTTGAAATGCCAAGCGCAGGAGGCGTTCCATTCCCTCCGGCAACTGCGAATAGGTAATATAACACGTTAAATAGATTCACGACAAAATCCGTGTTCCAGGACGTAATATTTTTTCCAATGAGTTGTATTTTTTTATTAGTTAATTCGGTAGGCGAAATTTTAATGTATTGAGCACCGTCCAAAACACCGCTAAAAATGCAGACAATCGAATTTCCCTCTGTTTTAATCTCTGTCATACTATAAGGCTATCAATTTTTGAATTGAAAATCAAATAAACCCAATTGATCAAAATTTTTTACTACTAGCCAAATCTTCCGGTCATCTTTCTTTGGAAAATTGGCAAAATTATGATTGATATTTGCAATCCCCCGGGATGTTAAAAACAATCTAAAAAGCGCCCGAGCCCACCCTTCACCTAACTATTGCATTCAACTTAACGAGGGTTTATTTCTCGTTCTAATTTTTTTATAAGTTGTTGTTGGATGCTACTGGCTTCCTGCAAAAAGGATGCCTGTACCGAAAGGTATAATTTTAATTTTGGTTCCGTACCGGAGGGGCGTAACACAGCCGTATGCCCTCCGCGCAAGAAAAATTTAAGCACATTGGATTTGGGAAGGCCGTCTATGCCGGTATTATAATCCAAGCATTTTTCAACCGTGAATTCTCCCCATCCCATCGTTCCTTTGCGAAAGTCATCCATAATGCGTTGCATGGTTGCAAAACCATCTGCCCCTTCAAATTGGTAGGAATGTAGCGTATTTAGGCAGTAGCCGTATTGAGCATACAGTTCTTGCAAACGTGTTAGCAAACTCTGTCCCTTTGCTTTATAATAGGCAAACATTTCGCAAATTAAAAAAGCTCCGTTAACAGCATCTTTGTCGCGCACATAGGTACCGCTTAAATAACCATAACTTTCTTCGTCACCAAAGATATAGTCACTCCGGCGGCCTTGTTTTTCTAAGAGCCCAATTTGCTCACCAATAAACTTAAATCCGGTCAGCACATTAACAGTTTTTACACCGTAGTTAGTGGCGATTTTTTCCTGTAGATCACTTGTAACAATCGTTTTAACAAACACAGGATTTGTCGGCATTTCCCCCAGTACTTTTCGGCGGGAACAAATATAATCCAACAGTAACATGCCTGTTTCATTACCGGATAAAAGTTGGTATTCCTCTTGTTCATTTTTAACAGCAATACCAACCCGGTCGCAATCCGGATCCGTCGCTAAAAGCAAATCAGCATGATATTTTGTGGCATATTGAAGCCCTAATTTCATTGCTTCCCGGATTTCCGGATTGGGATAAGGGCAAGTTGGGAAGTTACCGTCGGGTTGTTCTTGCTCTTTTACAACAGTAATGTTTGTAAATCCGCTCTCCGTTAAAGCCCTTAATACCGGTTTTAAACCGGCCCCATTTAGCGGAGAATAAACGATAGACACATTTTTATCTACCTGCTCTTGCCCCAACAGAGATTCCCCTTTTACGGCTTCGGTAAAAGCCGTATAAATATTTTCCGGAATATACTTTATTTTCCCGTCGTTTAGGGCTTGCTCAAACGGGATACGTTTTACATCGGCAAAGATATCCAACTGCTCAATTTCATGCAAAATCTCATCTGCTGCTTGGGTGGTAATTTGGCAACCATCCGCCCCATACACCTTATATCCGTTATATTTTGCCGGATTATGAGAAGCTGTTACCATAATACCAGCAGCACAATGTAGCTCACGAACGGCAAACGAAAGACACGGAGTTGGCATCAACTGAGAATAGATAAAAACTTCCAAACCATTAGCGGCAAATACTTCCGCGGCAACCTTGCTAAACACGTCCGACTTAATTCGGGAATCGTAACTAATGGCTATTTTGCGATTGCCTTCGGTGAAATGCTGAAGTACATAATTGGCCAGGCCTTGGGAAGCCTTGGCAACCGTATAGATATTCATCCGGTTGGTTCCCGCCCCCAACACCCCGCGCAGGCCCCCCGTACCAAAAGCCAAGTTGCGGTAGAAGGCATCTTTTAATTGTTCGGGCTCATTTTGCAGTTGTGCCAGTTCGGCGGCAACTTCCGGCTCCGTAGCGTATTTTAACCAACGTTGGTAAGTAGTTTGAATATCGTTCATATTAGCAACTCACTTGTAAAAATTGGGTATTTCCGACCATTTGCAAAGGGATAGAATCGGCCGGCACAAAAAGGCAGTCGCCTTTTTTAAAGGGCAATTTTTCCGTTTCCCAGCTTATATATCCTTCGCCCTGTGTACACAATAATACTCTAAAGCTATTATGCCCGGTTTGGTAGACAAACGGATGCTCCGTTGAACAATTTACAAGCATACGCTCTACCAGGAAATATTTGCAACGACCAATTAACTCCTTAGCGCAACCGGGCTGATAATTAAGCACCCGCATGGGCTGCACGGGCTCCGTGCCGGCTTTTAAATTAGCTACCGCCAAAGCTTGTGTTCTATGCAAGGCGCGAGCACGCCCGCTTTTATCTACGCGGTCATAGTCGTACAAACGATAAGTGATGTTGGAATTTTCTTGCACTTCGGCCAGCACAATCCCTTTACCGATAGCATGAACGGTGCCGGGCTCAATGTAAAAAACGTCATTTGTGTGAACCGGGATGTACTGCAAATACTGCGGGAAAGTTTTGTCTTCCAGCGTTTTAAGCACCAGTTCCCGGGTCATATCCCGCGTAAAACCATAGACTAATTTTGCATCCGGTTCCGCATGCAAAACATACCACATTTCTGTTTTTCCCAGTTGGCCGTTTTCGTTTACGCGTGCATATTCATCCGACGGATGCACCTGAACGGACAAATCTTGCGCCGCATCAATTAACTTCACTAAAATAGGGATTTGGCCGTTTACTACCTGCGGATGTGTACCCACAAAATCCGGCCGCTTTACAAGTACGTTTTGCAATGCTTGGCCTTGATAGGGTCCGGAAATAACTACGGAAGGGCCATCCGGATGGGTGGAACACTCCCACGTTTCCGCCAAAGAAGAAAAATCAAGTTGTTTGGCGAAATCCTTTTTCAGACGGGTTCCACCCCAAATATAATCTTTCCCTGCCGGAGCCAGCAAAAATGGTATGTGCATTTACTCCCCAAGCGGATAGATCGTTTTATCATCTACTCGAATATCCGCCCCTAATTGAACTTCTATTACTTTTAACTCCGTATCTGCAATAAGCGTATGCTTACACCCGGCCTGCATGGTAATTACATCCCCCGGTTTTACCGGTTGTTCCATACCATCCACAATTGCACGGCCTTGACCGGAAACAATCGTCCATACTTCGTTACGCCGAGAATGGCTGTGATAATTCATTTTATGGCCGGGATTTAAAGTAATACGAATCGTTAAACTTCCTTTTTGGGTATCTAACACGTGGTAACTACCCCAAGATTTGTCGGCAAATTGTATATCCTGTACAATTTTGTCTACAATAGGTTTTAAATAGCTGGACTGGTGTTTATCGGCAATTAAAATACCTTCCGGACTGGCGGCAACTACTGTATTTTTTAAACCCATACAAACGATAGGCAAATCCAGTTCATTAATGGCGTGCAAGTCTTGGCACGTTTTATCCAAATGCACATTGCCGATAGTGGGCTCCTGCATGACTTCGGTAAATGTGTTCCAAGTACCAAGGTCTTTCCATTCTCCGTTAAAACGCATGACGGAAATATTATTTTCTTTCTCCACCACGGCATAATCAAAACTGATTTTTTGTAGTGTTTCGTATTTGTGGAATAAATCTTGATAATCGGTAAAATCTATTAGTTCGTGCGCGCGTTTTAACACGTAGCCGATTTTGTAGGCAAATACGCCCCCGTTCCATAAACCGCCTTGCGCTATATATTTTTCGGCTGTTTTGGTGTCTGGTTTTTCTTTAAAGGTAGATACAATGCTGACTTCGGCATTTGTTTGCGGAATAATGTATCCGTACTTTTCGCTGGGATAGGTGGGGTTAATGCCCAACAAACACAAGTTTGCCGTCCCTTTTTGGGCAAGCGCATGCAATTTGTGTAACGCTTCAAACCAATCCTCATTGACGTACGGATCTACCGGGCAAACAACCACGGCTTCGTCATCGCTAATACCTTTTACATCGTGTAAATACGCCGTAGCCAGGGCAATAGCCGGGAAGGTATCTCTGCGACAGGGTTCCACGGATATATCAATAGCTGAACCCAATTGATTGTGCAACGAAGAAACTTGCGTCTTGGAGGTGGCCAATGTGATAACGGCTTGCGGATCCGTCTTGCGAATGAGCCGGTACATCCGTTGCACCATGGATTCGTAACCGTTATCCGTTTTAAAAATTTTGATAAATTGTTTTGAGCGAATATCGTTAGAAAGCGGCCAAAGCCGTTTGCCGGAACCACCAGACAACAGAATTAAATTCATCTTCCCTCCTAGCGTTCGGCCCGCATGGGGTTATTAAGAAAGTCCTGATAAGCAAGCCGAATACCGTCTTCCAGTTCGGTCTTATACGTCCACCCCAATTTAGTGGCCTTGGAAACATCCAACAACTTGCGCGGAGTACCGTTGGGTTTGGATGTATCCCAGCGGATTTCCCCTTGATAGCCAATTACTTTAGCCACCAGTTCCGTTAAGGCTTTAATAGAAAGCTCTTTACCGGTACCGGCGTTGACTGTTTCGTTGCCGGAATAATTATTCATTAGGAACACACACAAGTTGGCCAAATCATCCACATATAAAAATTCGCGCAGCGGGCTACCGTCCCCCCAACACGTAACAAACGGCAAGTTTTGTTCTTTTGCCTCGTGAAAGCGGCGAATGAGTGCCGGCAACACATGGCTATGTGTGGGGTGATAGTTATCGTTAGGGCCATAGAGATTGGTAGGCATAACGGAAATATAATCCGTTCCGTACTGACGGTTTAAAAATTCGCAGTATTTTAAACCGGATATTTTGGCAAGGGCATACGCCTCATTGGTTTTTTCCAGTTCCGAAGTAAGCAGGCAAGTTTCTTTCATCGGTTGCGGCGCTAAACGCGGATAAATGCACGAAGATCCCAAGAACTCTAACTTTTTACACCCGTTCTTCCACGCACTGTGGATGACATTCATTTCCAGAATCATATTGTCGTACATAAAGTCCGCCAGTGCCTGGGAATTGGCTACAATTCCCCCCACTTTGGCCGCCGCGAGGAAAACATATTCCGGTTTTTCTTGAGCGAAAAATTGTTCCACTTGGTCTTGACGGCAGAGGTCTAATTCTTTATGGGTACGGGTAACAATGTTGTGATAGCCTTGGCGGTTCAGCTCGCGCACGATAGCGGACCCCACCATACCACGGTGCCCGGCCACGTAAATTTTGGCGTTTTTTTCCATCATATTACTTAACCCCTTGTAACGCTTTTTCGCGCTTGGCCAGTTCGCGGTCGTGCGTAGCCATAATACGGACTAACTCTTCGTAAGAGGTTTTTTGCGGGTTCCAACCCAGTACCGTTTTAGCTTTGGTCGGGTCCCCCCACAAATTATCAACATCCGTCGGACGGAACCATTTAGGACTAACACAAACTAACAGTTTTCTGGTTTTGGCATCATACCCTTTTTCATCAAGGCCCTTACCTTCCCAGCGGATAGTAATGCCGTTGGCGGCAAAAGCTTTTTCGGTAAAATCACGCACCGTATGCTGCACCCCTGTGGCAATCACAAAATCGTCTGGTTTATCTTGTTGCATAATCAGCCACATGCACTCTACATAGTCTTTAGCATAACCCCAGTCGCGCAGGGAGTCCATATTCCCCAGCTCCAAATGGTCCTGGAGCCCCTCTGCAATACGTCCGGCGGCCAAGGTAATTTTGCGAGTAACAAACGTTTCGCCGCGGCGTTCGGATTCGTGATTAAACAAAATCCCGTTCACTGCGAACATACCATAAGCCTCGCGATACTCTTTAATCATCCAAAACGCGTATTGCTTGGCAATAGCGTAAGGCGAATACGGGTGGAAAGGCGTGGTTTCTTTCTGCGGGACTTCTTCCACTTTTCCGTATAGTTCAGAAGTAGAGGCCTGATAGATTTTGCAAGTTTTGGCTATACCCGTAATGCGCATGGCTTCCAAGAGGCGGATGACGCCCAGTGCATCCACATCGCCGGAATATTCCGGAACGTCAAAAGACACTTGCACATGCGATTGAGCAGCCAAGTTGTAGATTTCATCCGGCCGAACTAAATTAAGCACGCGGATAAGAGAGGTGGAGTCCGCCAAATCCCCATCGTGTAGCGTAATGGCTTTTTTAGCGATTAAATGGTCAATACGCGCCGTATTGGCTAGAGAAGCCCGGCGCACGATACCGTGCACATCATAGCCTTTTCCCAACAAAAACTCGGCCAAATAAGAACCGTCCTGCCCGGTAATCCCGGTAATAAGTGCTTTTTTCATAAAATACCTTCCTAATAAATATGTACTTAATAATTATTCTACCTTATTTATTAGGCAAAAAACTATGATTATTTAAGGATTTTTCTTCTATTGCGCGTTCCAGAGGCTCCACAATGTGTATATTCGCCCAGGCGGAAATGGAACGACCTATTTCTTTACGAAAATTTTTCAGCTCATTTAATGTACGTTTAGGATAGACGTCCTTTAATAATCTAGCACGGTTCTCATCAAACTTATTGATTATATCCAGCCGATCATTCCAAAGTTGCTCCGAAGAAAGATTCTGCTGATAATCGGCCGCCGCGAGTGGTTCTTGGCGCAGGCCGGCGGCAGGATCGTTTTCCGCTCCGCGCGAAAAAGAAAAAGTATCTAACTCGCTGTTATACTGTTGGGCGGAATCTACGCCCTCTAGCTCCTGCCGATAGGCGGCCAGGCGGCCAATAACTATGGGCAACTTATTGCCGTATGGACCGGAGTAATTTTTAAAGGTAGCATTGGTTCGGCGCAGTTTATCCAACAGCGTTTGCACCTGGTTAGAGGTTGTGGGCACTTGGGTAAACGAATCATCTTTAGTAACTTCGTAACAATAGCGCAACACCGCAGAAACCGAGGACGCCGGGTTAATATACAACTCCGGGAGAGTGGTTTGTTCGTTGGGTAAGGTTGAGGATTGCGGAGGATTGGACTCTGCTGGAGAGACCGGTAAGGCGTTTGCAACTTCCAGTGATCCGATAGGAGAAGGGACTTCTTCCCCCGGAGATGACGAAGAGGTTGGCTCCTTACCGAAGCCAACCTGAACGTGAAGTGGTGGGAGAGGCTGAAACTCGTCAGGGTTTGTTTGATAGCGTTGGTATGTTTCGCACACGCCAATGCAACGGTTGATTTCTTTCAATTTGCGGATATCCGTGGCGGCGGAATCGTCAAGCACGAACGCCTGGGCCAGTTGCTCCGTGCGAGTAGTCGGTTGTGGCAGAGGACCGGACAAGGAACACGTGGCGTACTGCCAGATGGCCTTTTCAAAAGAGTTGGGCGGCTGAGGCACCTGAATTTTATTTTGTTTGGAAAAATTGGGCATAAAACCCCTCCTGTAAAAGTATATTTTGCTACGGGAAGGGCTTGACTGCCGCTAGAACTTATAGTAAGATATGTTTGCTTAGAACGCTTACTATGGGAGGCATAAAGCCCTTTAGTAGCAGGGTACAAATACTATGTATTTGTACCTTTTTTATGGCCCAAATAGCTAGGCCAACGTATTTTATAAGAAATATAAAGAAAACTGTCAAGTTGATACAAATATCGACAAGAAGTATTTTTACGAGTTGTTGCAGAAAAATAAAAAAATGCAAATTACGACTGAAGGGAAGTATTCCCTACTTCGGACCTATCCCCAAAATAGGTCCAAAATGGCTAATCTTAGGAAGAACTGTGAGTTTATAATCAGAGGGAAAACAAAAAAGCGACAAATTACAGTTAAATTACCAAGAGATAAACCAGTTGTACTGGCAAGATAGAAAAGTTGTAAACCTTCATTTTGGGAAGAAGTGAATTAGGTCACTCCATTCATAACGGACATATGGATGATCAACTCTGATGATAACATAACCTTGCTTTTCTTGAATCCTACAACTTGTATTGGCAATGTTTGTGTGCCGAAGTAATTTGCGATTACAAGATACTATCAACTGTTTTAAACTATATTGAGGGATCCTAACTTGTTCCAACTTTGCTAAGTTTAGAATATAATGAATAAAAGGCCGCGTATACAAAATTTGTTTTTTCGCATGTGTAATTTTTTTCCCCTTCAACTCAATCAACATAATGCTTGCGTCAGACACACTAAACAACATATAATCACAGGAATAATTATAATCAGGAAATATTTTTTTAATTCCTAAATTATCCGGCACACGAAAAACAAAAAATTCGCCATTTTCAGGCACACATAACCGCAACCACTTAACAGCAGAATCAGTTGCAGTTTCCTTCAAACAAAAAGCTCTCCTTCCTCGAGCTACTGATTCTCTAACATGCAGAGAATCTTTAATGTGCGCCGTTAAAAACTCACAAAGATTTTTCATACTAGTTATAAATCTTCTAATATTTCCATAATTTTGTCCGAAATAGCATTTGAATGATCAATAAATTTTTCAAAAGAAGTCATATCTAGTCCATATTCGTTTACTTCGGCCTTTTGGAGATCATGTCTAGAAGTTGTCATATATGCAGAAACATAATGAGGATCTAGCAATTCTCCTGAATAATAATCTAATTCGCACTTAATTTTTTCATCCACAGTTTTTCCATTTCTCAAAATTCTGTTTAACATAATCAAATTATTGATTTCTCGTATAATAATTTCGCTGTGGGTTGTAATAAGCACCCTAATACCAGCCTGGACCAACTGAACCAGAAAGCGTGCCATTATGCGTTGTGCTTCTGGATGTAAATTCAATTCGGGTTCATCTATTAACAAAAAATCTGTAGGAGTAGCTTGATATTTAAGATATATTTCAAACAAAAATAATGATTTAGAAGCAGATGATGATAAATGTAACGGGACCTCAATCCTTCCCTGATCTTGGGAAAAGGAAATCGAATCTTTGGTTATATCAAACTGGCCGTTAATCAATTGCTCCCATAATTTAAATAAGACACCATATTGTTCTTTATTTTTCCATAAAAAACTACTATTCTTATACTCTCCCACGTCCCTAATAGTTGAGATATTTGTTTTAATAGGAAGAGCGTATTTTGAAATAGATTTATCCAGTTGTTCCCATAATTGATATTTATTACTTGGAAGCGTTTTATCCACCAATAAATCAACCAAAGCACTACGAGTAGAGTCTAATTCCTTATAAAATAAAGAGATCCCCGTACGCTCACTGGTAATAGCTATAGGATTAATCCATTGTGAAAGCATGTTCTGTAAAGCCATATCAAAAAAAGAGGCACTGGCAATGCGAGTCGTTAGGACAGCGAGTGACTTTGCTTTTTGTCCATCTACGGCCAACGTCCAAATGAGTTTATTCCCTTTACTTTCAGTCCAAATGACAATTTTCCCCTTAGCATCCACAAAAGAAATTTCTATTTTTCCTTTTTTAGACTGATCTTGTAGGAACTTAAACAGATTCGCCCCATCTAATTCAAATGAACAAGTTGTTTCCTTAAATAGATCTGGCGAAGAAGCAAAAAAACGCCCCAACTGACGTTGAATGTGAGGCATCATTTTTTGAATTTTGGAAATCAAAAATTCCTTCGTAATTTCTAATTGCCCCTTTTCGTTTAAATCGCGTGTAGAAATATGCAAATCCGAGAAAGATTTGAATAATATAAACAGAAAATAACTCAAATAAGTTTTTCCCGTATTATTTTTTCCCGCAATAATTGTCAACGGCCCTATATCCAACGATGCCTCGTTTAAAAAGCCCAAGTGAGAAATATTAATTCTAATCATAGATTGATTCATGCTCTTATTATACATTAAATTAAAAACGGACATCCAATCTGTTATAAAAATAATATATAGATTTTTCTGTTTCAACAAGCCCACAGTTACGGAACTATAAAAACATACACCGCCTTTTTGAGAAAAAACACATGTTAGATATTCCCAGTTTCAATAATATTGTGGTGGTCCTGGGATTTATGTTCCATTAGTATGAAATAACTATTTTTAATTTCGCTAAACACTACTATTTGTTTGTTCCTTTGGTGCAAATAACTTTTTTGTATAAATCATTAGTTGATGCATTGGTTGAAAAATCAAGTTCTTTTCATATGCATTGCAGGCTAAACACCACATTATAATGGCATAAACAAGGATCAGTAAAATCCCGTGCCAAATAAAATTAAACCATTCTGTTTTCAACGGTAAACACATAAAAATTAACCAAGTAACCAAAGCACTAATGGAAACCGGAACAATTAATTTAGCAATATGCATAAAAAAAGTTTTTATATCTATGCCAAGATACCAATAATACCAATTCATAGCAATGCCTGGCCCCAACCACAAACAAATTGCAGTTGATGTAGCACATCCAATTTCCCCATATAGTTTGGCAAGTGGTATAGCCAACGTAATATTTAACACAGCCATTACGACATATACATATGCGCGAAAAGCATGTTTTTTCATGGCTTGTAAAGTAGGAATTCCTACGCTTTGAGTAACATCAAAAAGATAGCCAACCATAATGATGAGCACTAACCAATAAACCAATTCATATCCGTGCCCGATCCACAACAATAAAAAAATCTTTCCTAGAAAAATGAAACCAATTAACAGCAACATAAATAACATAAATTGTAAACGGCCCAACTTACAGAATAAGGAATTGATACTATTGAGCCCTTGTTGAGTGGCTATACTGGCAGATAATTTTGGAAGAAATACGCCTCCCATTGTAGTCGGCATAAAACTAACAAACATTGCAACTTGCATTGCTATTGCATAAATAGCTACCGCAATAGGGCCAATTACTGCTCCTAGAATTAGTTGACCTGAACGCCAATATATCTGATCTATCAGCATATGTAAAAAAACAAAAATAGAAAATCCTATTAATTCTTTAAAGAATGGAGTGTATGTTAATTGCAAATGGAAAGACAGATGTAAATTTCGTTTACAATACCAATAATTTATTCCAACAACGGCCCAAAGGCATATAGTTTGTGCTAACGCTATATTTAAGACATTAGAATGCCATGCTAACAACCCCCAAACCAGCAAAGGCTGTATAATTACTTGCAACAAATTAAGGCCTCGCAAAAATAAAAATCGCTCGTGTGCATTAATAACAGATGTAAATATATTTGATTGTATAAGTACGGCAACATTGATAAGCATAATCATATAGATCTGTTTAGCTACACCGAGCTCATTAATGGATAAAGTATGAGAATAAATATTATCTATACAAAAATAAAATACTAGACCGAAGAAAAAAAGAACTACCGATACAATGCAATAAATCGTATGCGAGGTAGCAATAATAGTGTTCATTTCTTTTGTATTATTTATGGCCAATGCACGAGATATATATCGCGTGGTTGTATTCGCAAGACCAAATTCCATAATTGACAAATAAGCAATCGCCGAGCCCATCAATTGATAAATTCCATATTGTGCTGGCGTTAAATAATGAAACAACATAGGAAGATAAATCAAACCCACAAGAGCTTGAATACCTGTTGACATATAAGATAAAACGATTCCGAGTTTTCGTTCGTTCATAATTCTTTTAAACCCTTATATTTTCACCTCTGGACGTGTGAAGAATATACCTCCCCATTTTTTAAATCTTTTTATAGTCTCCTTTATAAAAATATAATAGAACGGCCAAGGGGAAAACAAGCCACATATAAAAAGGTCTCCCCGTATGATTGGCAATCTTTTTGAGTGACCACTTTATTCTTATTCCAAAACGCCAACAGGCACACATCATACGCAACTGGACTAGCATATTAACTGGTGGACAGAAAAACGCTTTGTAATACTCAAAAGTGCCCAAGGGATTGCGCGCTAATAAAGAATCCACATTATGTGTCAGACCATCTTGCAAATAGGCACCTTGATAAAGGGCAAGGTTTCTATACACCATCTGATAGGATTTTGCCACAAACATCCATAAACCAATTTCTGTCAAAAAATGCTCGTTTGAGAAAATTGGGAACTGGTAAGATTGGAAAATGGACGAACGTATAACTTCAAATTGGTCACCATGTATCTGTTGGTTAATACGATAATGGATATGATCACTTATGTAAGTATCCTTTGGAGCTGACATCGAAATTAATGTTCCATTTGGAAATTGCCTCTGGTAGCTCAGACCTCCAATATGAGAATTTTGTTTATAAAGTAGCCAGTCCTGCTCAATAATTTGGGTAGCCTGGGAGAGCAAAGTATCATCACTATCCACAATTGCTACTAATTCCCCTTTGATATAGGGATGCGAAAAATTAAGAGCTGTATGTTTTCCACCATTGTCTTTTTTGTAGTAATCAATGGCAAAAGATTCTTGTTTTAATGAACGGATATACGCTTCTGTTCCATCTGTACTTCCATCATCAATAATAAGCCACTGAAAATTAAAACAGATTTGTGCACATAAACTTTTATAAAGCTGTGGTAACGTATGCTTTCTGTTATAGGTGGGAGTTAAGATCGTTAAGAAACAAGTAGAAAATTTCATTATTTGCTCCCATGATATTGATGATACTTGAGATGTTTCCATAATAATGTGAAAATGCCCCGCATGCCTTTAAACTTAAAAGTACCCATCAAAACAGCCGCATAATTAGCCATAATCACTGGTAAAAAACGATATAGTTTTAAACGCAAACTGAAAATATATTTCTCTTGCTCTCCCCACCAAGAAGCACTAAAATGATGTATTGTACGAGTTTCAGGGGACAGAGAACAAAAATGTGTAGCAGAATCTATAGGGCAAAAATAAGCTGCTGGATATATGTAAATACCACCCACATATTGGATGCCAAACTGATTTTTAAGTCCATATTTTTTTAACAAAGTGGTGGTAGAGGTTACTACTGTAGTCAGATCCAAGCTGCCATCTCTTTGCAAAAAATGTCGTTTTTGATAGGTTTCCAATATTTCTTTATATATTTTTAAACCTGGATTGGCTGCTATCCCTAACCCTGGATTCACAGAAATATTTTCCTGATTAGAAGATTTCTCCAACCCCATAAATGGTCCTTTTTCAATAATATCATCTACGGATTGAATAACTTCTACATCAGTATCAAAATAGACTCCCCCTTGTTCATACAAAATTTTAAAGCGTGCATAATCACTCACAAAAGCCCATTTTCGGGATTCGTATGCTTCTTGAACATACTCACAACACCCACGGATATCCAAGTTACTTTCATTCCAACATATAATTTCATAATCTGGTAAAAACTTTCGCCAACTAGCTATACATCTTAGGGCCAATGTGGGCAACGGATTTCCTCCAAACCAACAATAATGAATTTTATGAGGAATAGATACTTTCATAATATCTCCTGTTGATCAAAAGATGGGCCAATCCGTTGATCTAAACATGAATTACCTACAGCTACAAGTAATATTACCATACAAAAGGTATCCACTGACAAATAGGCCCCTGTTGAAACATAAATCCCTAAAATAGCAACAGTAATAAGCCCCCATAACGGGTT
Source organism: uncultured Elusimicrobium sp. (assembly GCA_902794125.1). GTDB lineage: Bacteria > Elusimicrobiota > Elusimicrobia > Elusimicrobiales > Elusimicrobiaceae > Avelusimicrobium. The sequence continues at coordinate 50,028 of CADBFX010000013.1, forward strand.
TGATTTGAGTTTACCAGCAAGTAGACTAATTAATGGCAAAACAAATAATAAAGCACTCAAGCCGAAATGTACTATAACCCCCGCCAATGAATTATGCATTGCACTATATAAGCCAACGATGCCAACAGCATCCACATTACCTTCTTGACCAATTCCTCTACCTAATAGCGGATAGTATTGTAGTGTTTTTTTCACATATAACCATTGAGAAGTAATACGTTCATAACCAGAAGAATTTTCTATTCCAATTTCATGAATTCGTTGGACCGGTGCTAGGACTTGCGTAAAATATGCCATGCCAACAATTCCACCTGCAACGACTAACATAAATAATACTTTGATTAAAATGTTTTTTCTCATAATGAACTGATAAAAAAATAACAATGTTAACGCAATTAACATACAAGAAGCACTTAACGAAATAAAGACAGATAGTAAATTCAATATTCCAAAAAAAGCAAATTCACGACGTGTTAAAATTGTTCTTTCAGCAACAAATAAAGTGGTAATTGATGTAATTGTTACCAACCCAAAAAAAGAGGGCTCATGATAAACCGAAAACGTACGATATAATCCATTAGTCATATCAAATACATTTTTATGAAATTGAAAAACCCCAAATACATCCTGTAAAAAAAAGACATTAAAAAGGTTCATACAGAAGAATTGAATAACACCCAATATTTGAGCAAAGGCAATAGTCTTTAATAATAGACGTAAATAATACGTATGATTTCGCTTAAATTCCCGTAAAAATTTGGGAAATACAAAAATTAAAAAAGTTACTAAAAAGAGATAACCAATATAACTCTTCAACCATTCCCCTTTATCTCCAATACGATACAAACATAAACACGGTAAAACAATTAAAAGGATTCCCGCAAATAATCTTTTGAGTTTTATGTGAATTCCCGTAACAATAATTGCTAATAAAAAAATTATATGATCTAACTTAAACGGTGCCCCCATCACATCAAATATCTTAATATTCTCGCATAGCACACCAATAATAATTAAAGAAATAATCCAAGGCCAAGGCTGAATTACGAAAGAGTTTCTACTCATATGATTAGTTATAGATTTAGTTTTCTTCATGAATTATGTTCTTGTAAATTTTAATCAAATTCCTCAAATTAATTTCCCTGTTGTGTGTGATATTTGCATGATTCTGTGCCGTCCGCCCAAATGAACAGGATTGTTCCAAATCAGAAAACAATTTCTTTATATAATATGCCAACATATAAGGTTCATCTGCCGGATACACATAGCCATCGACGCCATGATGTAACATGTTTTTAATGCCACCAACATCTGCCGCAACACACGGCATCCCCAAAAGCATCGCCTCTCCCAAACTATTGGGAGAATTTTCTATAGTAGAAGGACAGACAAAAACATGACTTTTCAAAAAGCGTTCTTTCATCTCTTTTTCAGCAAGAGGGCCAGTAAATGTTACATGTGTTGTTAAATTATAACTGGAAATAATGCGTTTAATATACTTACCAAAAGATGAAATTTTTAATTTATCATAGAGCGTATTTGTACGAGTTAAATCATTACCCGCTACATACAAATGAGCTTGTGGAAAGTCACACACAATTTGAGATAATGCTTCTAACATCAAGTGAAGACCTTTCACAGGATAGGAAGCTTGACTCATAAAAATAGAATACTTTTGACACTTCATATAATTCCACGATCCTGTATAGAAAGCATTTCGCAATGATTCATTACAAGCGTGATAAACGGCACGTGGATTAAGCTGATATGTGCACGCTGCATCCCAATCTGTTCTACCTATAATGTGGTTAACATATTGTAAAACTTTTATTTCTAGTTCTCCCCTTTGCTTCATACGATAAGCTTGCTGTAATAGATTCCCGCGTATTAAATTACTAAGTGTAAAACGAGTTAACTCTTTATATGGAATTCCCACATTATAATGTTTCCAAATAAAAGAAGTTAGACCTTGTATATGTACTACGGTACGTTCCGGACAATGGAAAGTCTGTGCCGCTAACAAGGCATGAGGATACTCTGTACCAAAAATATGCAAAACAGACGGTTGCACATCAGCAATAATTTTAGAAATATGCTTTTTCATTCTAACAGAAGAATGTTTAGAATCTTCAACAGGGAGCATGCCATACAGCCGTGGTTGGTTAAAAGCATAATACTTAAAACCATCAATTTTACCAGAAAAAGACTCTTTTAATCCCAAAACAGGAAAAGCTACATGCAAATCTATTTGGTCATTTGTTTTTAGAGAATTTGCCAAGCCTGAAATCCAACCACAAATGAAAGGAATCGGAAGAGCCAACTTTTTAGCAATTTGCGGTAAAGGAACATTACATATCCACAACACTTTTATCTTTTTCATATTCTTTTATCCGTTATAAAATCGTATATCCTTTGAGCTTGAGCATAATTATTTTTATTTTGAATAATAAAATTACGTCCGGCTAATGCTTTTTTCCCGGCTTCTTCAGTTTGACAAACGTTAGCAATAACACGTGCTATGCAAGCAGGAGTTAAATCATCAATGCTAGAAATATATTCCCAATATTCTGCAGGGATACCTTTTAATTTAGTAGAAATTACGGGTTTCCCCCAAAGCATATATTCAAATAATTTTGAAGGAAAACAGTATTGTGAGGCTTGAATTGTTGATTTTCGCAAATTGATGAAAATCTCAGCTTGGGCTTGTAATTTAAATAAATCCTCTCGCTTTGGCAAGAAACCATAATATATAATACGCGAATTATTTACAACGCATTTCCTTAATTCACTAGCATAAGGGCCATCACCTGTAATCCACAAACAGTAAGAGTTATCTAAGTGATCCATTGCTCGTACTAATGAATCCAATCCAAAGCGTTTATCTACCGCTCCTGAATACAAGATGATGTGTTTTTTTCTATATTTAGTCTGTCCATTCAGAATCACTTGTTGGTTAATTAAATTTATATCTGCCTTATTAACAGATCCCTCCATTAACATCCACGAACGTTCATCTAACTTAAGATATTCCGCCATGGAGGCTGTATATAGAATAAAATCATCTACCCACTTTAAATGAGACAACATGCAATGTATATCTACATTCTTAAGGACTCTTTTAACAGGATTCATATTGAGATCCATAAAATGCGGAAGGTCTGGGATTATTAAATGTATTTTTGCTTGGGGCACATATTTTTTGATGTATTTAGCAGCTAACAAACACGCCGAACGCATTTCATAGAGAATTACATGCAATTCATTATTCTTTTGATGACGTGTGGCCAACCAAGATTTTATTCCAGAAACCATACGCTGATTCATGAAATATTTATTTATATATAAGAAATTTATATATCCTATTAGGAAATCACAAGAACCTTGACCATGGGAATACATACAAGAGGGAATAATACAACAGGAATTTCCGGGATATCCTAACATCGAGATGGAGTTTACAGAATCAAATGAAATGCCTGAAACATGTTCCAAACCTTCTAAGATATTTTTTTGAGATACATAAGAAGCGGCATTTTTATATCCACGTGCAACCATTTGCCGAAAAATATCTTCTGTTAAAAAACTGCCCACCCACAAAAATTGCTTCATACTGCTTTTTCCTGTTACTTTACCCTAATAAATACTTGGCACTTTCTATAGCCACACATTCCGGAAAATGCAACCACGAAAGACCGTATTTGCGATAAACGGCATATTTCATACCGATACGCTTTTTTACTTGCGCCCAATTTTTTTGCGTGCTCATACCGCCAAAAGTGTAATGTGCAATTAAATCATTATAAGCGCCTAACTTAGCCCCAGACGTATAAAGACGGGTAATAAAGTCCCAATCATCATACATGTTGTGGCACGCGTAGGGATTGGCGAGCAACACTTCCCGGCGGGTGAACATAGCCGGATGGCAAAAACCCGCCGTACTCCACCACTTACCAATCCGAGCCCTCTTTACCATATTTCCCGATGGCTTATGGATTAAAATGTTCCCCCAGGCACAGTCAAACAGGTCTTGCCGGTAGTGTTGTACCATCTTTTCTACCGCATCTATTTCATACCAATCATCAGCGTTGATTTGCCCGACGATTTCCCCATTTGCAAGGAACGCTCCCTTATTAAGAGCGTCGTACATTCCTCTATCCGGCTCGGAAATAATACGTAACGTTTTTCCGGGCGCGGCGTTAAACTTGTCTTGAAAAGATTGCGCTATTTTTACCGTATCGTCCGATGAAGATCCGTCAACGATAATATACTCAATAGGAGCATAAGTTTGTGCCAATACGGACTCTACAGTTCGGGCAATGGAACCAGCACTGTTAAAGGCAACGGTAAGAATAGAAACTAACATACATAAATTATACTAATTATAGGGGTTACTCCGCTATACAAAATTTAGAAAAAAATGTTGAAAATATAGAATAAATTAGCCGCTTGGACCCATAACAGAATTTAAAAACTGTTATAATTAAAGCTGGAACGGAAAAATTATGTCTAAACAGCCCAGGAAACATCATTTTGTCCCGCAATTTCTGCTTAAAAATTTTCAATCCTACCCGGGGGCCAACCTATATTGTTTTAATAAGCGAGACGGGAGCATTTTTCCTTCAAAGCCGGCCAACTTGTTTGCCCAACGGGATTTTTATACTATACAAAAGCAACAA